>NZ_JBSFNQ010000069.1:0-40641 GCF_053981115.1 Streptomyces sp. NPDC003691
AAAGGCGGTACCGGATTACTCCGATACCGCCTGCGACCTGCTTCAAGAGCTGGTCGGGACGACAGGATTTGAACCTGCGACCCCTTGACCCCCAGGAGTGAGGGTTAAGGTTATTTTCTGGACATAACAGACTTAATCCGGTCGCAAGTTGTGCGTGAAAGCATGCATCGTGCACCACCGCGCGTAGCGTGTGGTCCCCAACTGGTCCCCAGGATCACCGTCCTGACGACGAAGCATGCTCTGGCATCTCTGGTCCCTGCAGGGTGGGCGGATTGACCGGCGGGCTGTCAGTGCCTACGCATAGCCTGTGGACATGTCCTCGACTCGCGATGAGCTTCGCCACGTCATGCTCGGTTCCCTCTTCACACCTGAGGTTCCCCTGGGACCAGCCCGGGACATACTCCTTGCCTGCCACGTCTCGGCAACAGGCAAGGGCAAGCTTCACGGAAGCCCCGAGTGCCGGGCGTCGCGGGCCAGACGGGACTTTGCGGACACGCCCTAGTAACCGCCGTCGGCCAGACCTTGGTTACCGTGGGGTGCACTGCGGCCAGGTCGTCGAGCAGCAGCTTCCCGCCGGTTGTGTCGGACACCGACGCGGCGGTGACGAGGACGGCGACAACCATGCCGAGGGTGTCCGTACGGCGGGAAGTCGTGCGGCCGGTTCTCCCACGGGATGCCGGTGCGGTTGACGTACAGGATGGCGTTGACGATCTCGCGCAGATCGTGCACCTGGGCCGCCGTGCCAGGACCCGTTCGCCCGGCCCGCCAGACGGCAAAGACTGGCTCGATCAAAGCCCAGCGGACAGCGGACACATCACCGCGGTACGGACGACGCTCACTCACACACCTGGCAACGAGCACTAACACCATCGGTCACATAATCACTCTGGACTACCTGCTATGCAGCCCCCTTAGCGGCGGCGGGTTGAGTCCCAGTGGTTGGCTTGGGCTTGTGGCATCCCAATAGCGGTTGCGGGCAAGGATTGGCTTCTTGCGGGGGATAGGGTCGTGCCGATGCCGTGGGCACAAGGACGGAGGCGGTCATGGGGGTGTCGCCGTACGCGACCGGCGGCGGAGGGACTGTGCTGGAACACCGTTACGCGGCTGTTCTCCTTTCCGCGCTGCTGACGAAGAGCCCACTGGACGAGCTCGGTGATGCCTTGCTCGAGCCGGTGGAGATCCGTCTTCAGACGAGGGATCTGAGCCACGTGGACGACGTCATGGTCATCGGGCGCCGTCGCGGCGGGACAGAGGAATTCACGGCGTGCATCGGGGTCCGGCGTAACCCCACCTTCATTCCCTCGGACGACGCGACGGTCAAGCTCGTCGGCAACTACCTCGTAGAGATCACGGAACACTGGGGAGAGATCGAGTCCGGGCACCGCAAACTCGTGCTGGCCGCCGCCGAACGGAGCATCCACGCTTCTCAGGTCGCGTCCCTCACCCGACTTGCGGACGGGAAGAGTCCGGACGGCTTCAGGCACGAGGCTGCCCGGTCCGGACCCACGAACACCGGACTGCGCGACCGCCTTGCTATGTTCGACCAGGTCGTTGCCGAAGCAGCCACTCGAGGCCGTCTGGATACCCGGGCCGTTGACGCAGCCGAGCTGTCCTGGCGGTTGCTGTCGAAGCTGCGGGTCAAGCACTTGCGCCTGGAAGACGGCGACATGCAGGATCGCGTCCACGCTGTCGACCGCCTGCGCCGTGAGGCGTTCGAGGACTCCCCGGAGGCGGCGGAGGCCGTCTTCGCAGGCATCGAGCAGCGGGTTGGCGACTGGGCCCCCAGCGGTGCGTGGATTACCGAGAGCATGCTGCGCCGCGAGCTCGCCCCGCGGCTCAAACAGCGCTTCTCCGCCATCACGCCAGAACAGCGGCAGCTTGTCGAGCCGGACGCAGTGACGCGCGGTCCCATGGCCTACCTGGGACTGGAACAGGACTTCGAGCAGGCCCGGAAACTGGAGACGACGCATCCTGCCGAGGCAGCCGCGCGGTACGAGGGGCTGGCGCAGGCCCTGGATGACGCGGGCTGGCCGTCATTCGCTCTGTCCATGCGCCGAAGGCAGGCGCGCGTTCTGCACCAGGCGGGTGATCACGACGGCGGCACATCGACCGACGTGTCCGTCATGGCCGCAGCTCTCGAAGCAGGCGAGCCGTGGCTGGCGAACTCCGTCATCCACCGGCTGTCCGAAGAACAGACCCACGCCTCCGACCACCTGATCCGCTCGGCAAACGCACTGGGAGACCTGGCGGCCTTCGAGCACTACCACGACGTCGCACTAGCAGACATCACCACCAGCATCGACGCCCTGCAGCCTGAATGCCCTCATGCCGTCCTGGCAGGAGCCTGGTTCGCCGAGCATGCTGTCGCCCAAGGGCGGCTGGAACTCGTCCAGGACCGGATCGACACTTTGCGAGCTCTCGCCGACGGCGCGGCCGAGAGCGACACGGTGCTCCGGGCGCGCCTGTACGCCTGTCTGGCGGACACCGACCGAGCAGGGACGGCATGGAAGAAACTCACGGCATCGTCGTACCTGCCGTCGATCACCGCGCTCCTGCGCGCTCGCCACGCCCGCTTCCTGGCCGAGGCCGGCCAGGGCCAGCAGGCACTCGAACGGTACGAGGAGGCCGTCGAGCGCGCCGTCCGCTGCAGGAACCACCTCGACGCCGCGACGTGGCTCGAGGCACAAAGCCTGGTCCGGATCCGCTACCACCTCCAGACCGACGAGATCGACCCGTTTCCGACGACCACGGTCCTGCGGGCAGCAGGTCAGGGAAGCGTGCTGGGTATCCCGACAGCGGTCCGCGAGCGGACTCTCGGGCGCCTCTCGAACCGAGCCCACTCCGCAGAATGCCGCCAGGCTCTGACACAGTACCTGCGCCATAGCGTGGCATCGGCGAACTGGTCAGCCGAACGCGAAGCCCACGAACTGTTCGGACGCCTGCACCTCGATCACGACCTCGTGAGCCAGGCAGCCAGCCACTTCACCGCAGCTGGCAACGGCAAGCTACTCAAGCAACTGAGCAAGCACCTCCCGGAGGAACAGCTCCACCTGCCCGTACCCCCGCACTGGCCGGACCTGCCCCGGTGGAAACGCAAGAGCATGTTCACCAACGCCCACACCATGACCGACCTGATACCCGACACGCAGGCCCGTGCGTGGACGGACCTGGCCCTGGAGGAAGTCTCCGGTCTCGAGACGACCCACCCTGACCTGCCGTACGTTCACGAAGCCGCTGCAGGACTGCTCGCCGAGGCAGCCCCCGCCTTCACACATGAACAAGCCCGCCAGTTCCTCGACCTCACCGAGCAGTGGCACGCGACGGGGACGACAGCCGACCCCAGGGTAGGAGGCCCCTACGCCCGGACTTTGCTCGCCATTGCCCTGCACCATACGGGCCCGGAACGAGCTGAAGCCATCGACCGGGCATGCCAGGCGATGCTCGCCGACTACACGATGTCGCAGATCGTCCTCGGCGCAGGAAGCGTCCTCAAGCTGCTGCCCAGCGTCGTCGTCGAACGCTGCACCACCAGCGCAAGCCGCGGATCAGTGGAAGCGGCACTCGCGCTCGTCCTGGCCGGAACCCCGGCCGACGCGGCCCGCCCCCTTGCACAGTCGCTGCTCGACGGAGCCCTCACACGGCCGGGCGCCGACCCGCTGCCCGCGGCGGCAACACTGCCCCGAACAGCACTACTGGCGCACCACCTGCTGACGTCAGCAGATTGCGACGCTCTCGCCGATGCGCTGGAAACCCAGATACGAGACCACACGAACACCGCACACATCCGCCAGGACGCCCTGCAGGGACTCAGGCTTCTGGCCCCGAGGCTCACCCTGAGGCGCCGCTCCCATTTCCTGACAATTGCCATGGACGCCGTCAGTGGGCGGCTGGACGGCAGCGGCGGAGACGACGACAACGCCATCCACCCCTACGAGCGGTTTCGCTTCGACCGAGGCCCGAGCACCTTGCGATACGCAGGCCTCAGCGCGGCATGCAGCCTCGCCCACACACCAGCCCAGCAGGGCGACGTCAGGACCGCAGCCTTGCCCCTGCTGGCCCACCACGACAAGGGCACTGACCGGTTCATTGCCCGCGATCTCGCCACGCTGCCCCACGAAGACCTCATTCCCCTGATCCCGAGCCTGTCAGGACACACCTCGCCCTGGGCCCGCGCTTTGGCCGCGCGTTTGTGGTGCCATGCTGGCCTGACGGATCTGGCCTCACTCGGCCAACAGTTCGCCAACGACCCCGCCCTCCCGGTCCGACGCACTCTGGCCCGATTCCTTCCCGACACAGCGCCGTACTCCGCCATTCGGGCCGCCCTCCGGAAGGACTGCCGTCGCACCGTACGCATGGAGTTTCTGGAGGCACTCAGGCCGCGCGACTACTGCGGGCCATGAACACCGGACCCGAGGTTCCACAGCAGGGTTGTCGACCTGCTGGAACGCTACGAATACCTCTCTGAAACACCGGCCGGTTAGCTGGCGATTCGACAGCCGCATCGCGGGATGCCCCCAGCCATGTACATCCCCGCCAGGCCTCTCATCCCACCATGTCCCGCGCACTCCGGAACCGCGTCTTCTCCAGCCCTGACTCGGCCACTCACCTTCCGTGTCAAGTCTGAGCGTGTCCCCTTCTCAATCCTTGGAGCCACCAGGAAGCCGGCCGCCGCGCCCTCGTCGAGCAGACCGACCACGCCGAATGGGTCGACCAGCACAACAACACTGATTGGCGGAGAGGTGCCGAGGGGAGACGACCGAGCCCCCTCGAAACAGGATCTCAAGAGGGCTGGGGGAGGGAGGTGACAGGGCAGCTTGTCCAGCAGGACGAAGGAATTGTCTCGATGCCCGGAGAAGCGCTGAGTGCACTCTGTTCAGTGAGTTTCGGAGATCCACCGGCTCATCGGAGCACGGTCGGGTCTATGCACTAAGAATTTTGATCAACCGCCCAAACTCCAGGTCACGTGCCGCGAGGTCGGCGACGTCAATCTCTGCCACTCGGCGAGGTATCTCTCCTCGCGGGACCCGCCTCGCCTCTGCGGGCGAGGCGAAGCCGAGCCACTTCTCGATCCAGGGGTCGACGATGATGGTCTCAATGTTCTGCCCCGGAAGCGGGTCCAGGTGAGGGATCGCGGTGAGGTGGCCGTCCGAGTCAGCGATGGCCAGAACATCTCCACCACGTGCTTGCGCTGCGGCCTGTGCAATGTGCGACATCCCCATCACTCCGCGCGCGACAATAACGTGCAGATCGCGCGTCGGGGTACCGCTCCGGCGGAGGTTCTCGGCGATCCCGCGAATGATGGATGCATCCGTCCCCCCTTCCACGATGACAGTCAACGGCATGCCTGGAGACGGAGCCACGTCGACAGCAGGAACTACCTCATAGGGAATAAAAACCTCGCCCTTCTCGGCGGCTTGGCGGAGCTTGAAGCCGAACACCTCGGCGAATCCGACTCGCACGGCCAGTTCGATATCGGCGCGGTCGAAGAGTATGACGTTCAGGTTTTTGCCGACGCGGAGAGCATCAACAGCGTCCCGGCTGTAGCCCGACATCGAGATGAAGGCTCCGATGGTTCCGACCAGCTTGCCATCCACCTTCCCCTTAAACTGATAGATGGCCGAGGCGGGCACTTCACCCTTGAGCCACTTAGCCTCGAGGAGGTACGCCTTGTGTCCGTGAACGAAGGAGCCGTCGACCTCCTCGCCATCTGGCCGGAACGCCGTCCGAGGGGCCAGGTTGCCCTGAGAGAGGAGCCTGTTCAGCCATCCCTCGAACCTCCGGCCTCGAGCCTGAGGGGTGATGCCGTCCCTCAGTGCAAGCAGGTCATCGAGTTCTTGACGCATGGTCACAGAGTTACTCCACTCAGCCTGAGGGTGACTTGACTCCGGTTAGTCCGCCGCGACACCTATTATCCCCTCTTCCGAGCGACTCGCCGCCGAATCTTGGACCATTGGGTGATGACCCAGATGAACCGCGAGTGGGCGATCAACAAGCTCAAGTCGTTCCTCGAGACAGCTTCCATCACTTATGTCCCAAGTCCTCCCCAGTCCGTTGGGTTTGCGCACTACAGACTCGACAAGCCGAGGTCCGAGATTCAGGCAACAGCCCAGATCATTGAGCAAGTTCTGGACCGAGTCCTGCCTGGTTGGCGAACTGCTGACTGGCCTGAGGGACAGAGGCAGCCCTTCTGGCGGGAACGGGAGGCTACCCATCGTGCGATCGCGCAGTTGGAAGCTGAGCAGGAGCTGATCGAGAATCTCGGAAGTGGTACCCCTCAGCTTGATGCGGCGACGCTTCACCCGTGGGTATGGGGCAGCGTCCAGGGGCTCTGGGACAGTGGCCACTTCCGAGAGGCGGTGGGGATGGCTGCCAATGCGGTCAATGCCCAGGCTCAGGCGAAGCTGGGCCGGAGGGTTCTTTCGGAGGCGAAGCTCCTGGGGGACGCCTTCTCCACCAAGCCGCCGTCTGATGGGCACCCGCGACTCCGCCTGGGCACCGACGACGGCAGCGACACGTTCAGAAGCCGTCATGAAGGTGCGGGCAGCTTTGCCCGCGGTGTGTGCTCGGCGATCCGCAACCCCATCGCTCACGAACTTGATCACGAGCTGGACGAGAATCAGGCGCTCGAACAGCTGGCCGCCTTCAGTATCCTGGCGCGATGGGTGCAGTCGTTGACGTTGCCGCCCGTGAGCGTGAACGCGAGAGGCCGGCCCCGGCCGTCGCAGGCAAGGTGGATCTTCGTGCTCAGCCCGCCGCGGGACCGGCCGAGGGCCTCACCGGTCCAGGGCCCCTTTTCGGGCTCCGGCGGCGTGCTGGTGGGCCCGCACGATCGTCGAGTCGACGCATACGACCGACCAGTCGACCTCGCCGATCGCATCCAAGTGCTGCTGGACGTGTGCCAGGAGCCGGTCCCAGGTTCCATCCGCCGACCAGCGGCAGAAGCGTTCGTAGACGGTCTTCCACGGCCCGTACCGCTCGGGCAGATCCCGCCAGGCCGCACCCGTGGACAGCTTCCACGGGATCCCGTTGAGGACCTGCCGCCGATCCCGCCCCGGACGGCCCATCCGGGGCGGAGCCAGCAGCGGCCCGATCACTTCCCAGGCCTGATCGGTCAGTTCATGACGTCGGACCACGAACGGAGTAACGACCGATCGACATTGCGGACACGCCTTAGAGGTCGTTTTCCTCTGTTTTAGACGCTTACCGATGGATTCTCGGGATGTCGGGTTGCGGTGCAGATGAGGTCAGCAAGGTGGTTGGTGTCTGAGGGGTGGGTGGGGTTAAGGGTGGGGCGGATGGTGACCTGTTTCTGTCTCATCCCAGGATGCCCGGCCTTCGCGGCCACGTGCTTTTGCCCGCCGTGGTTGCGCGCCTGGGCGCACTCGACCCGCGACGGTACGCCGGAAACATGGCGAAGCGACGTCCGTATCCGAGTGATCTGTCCGATGCCCGCTGGGAGTTGATCGAGCCGGTCCTGGCCGCATGGCGGTTCGAGCGCCGCGGCAGGGCTCTGGACTTCGGCCGCCCGCCCGAGCACGACCTGCGCGACATCATGGACGCGATCTTGTACATCAACCGCACCGGGGCCCAGTGGCGCTACCTCCCGCACGACTTCCCCCACTGGAACACCGTCTACGGCTACTTCGCCAAATGGGCCGACGAAGGCGTGTTCGCCCAGCTCAACGGGCTGCTCCGGCAGCTTCTGCGGGAGAAGGAGGGCAGAGACGCCGAGCCGACGGCCTGCGTGATCGACGCCCAGAGCGTCAAGACCTCCACCAGCGTCCCCGCTGCCAGCCAGGGCGTCGACGCGGCCAAGAAGATCGTAGGCAGGAAGCGGAACATCGTCACAGACACGCTCGGCCTCCTCCTCGCAGTACTCGTGACCGCGGCGAGCGTGCAGGACTCCGTTGCGGGCACCGGGCTGCTCGACCAGGTCGCCGCCGACCACCCCGGCATCCGCAAGGTGTGGGTCGACGGAGGCTACCGCCAGCACCTCGTCGAGCACGCCGCGACCCTCGGCATCGACATGCAGATCACCGCCCGCAAGCCCGGAACCAGGGGTTTCGCCCCGATCCCGAAACGGTGGGCGGTCGAGCGGACCTACGGCTGGATCATGCTCCACCGCCGCCTGGCCCGCGACTACGAAACCCTTCCCACCCGCTCCGAAGCCGTCATCCACATCGCCATGACCGACCTTATGAGCCGCCGCCTCACCGGAGAGAACACCGTCTCCTGGCGCGACCCCAAAAAGGCCACTAAACACACCATCCCGGGATGAAACATCGGACGAAAACGACCTCTAAGAGATCATGAGAGTGACCGGGTTCCGCCAGACAGTACGGTGTCGTGCGAGCTGGGCTGCCATCATCGACACGGGACTGTTGGCCACCCACGGCACGTGGCTGGAGTCCGCCGGGACGAGCGTGAGCAGCTCAATCGTCCCGCTGCGCCATCCTGATCGCAGGGGCGATAATGACCTGGGAAAGTAGATGCCAACCGAACTCGTCTTCGCGGTCGAGTGCTGCCGAGTCAAGATCCGCCAAGCCCTCGTGGATCTTGCGAATCGAGTGGTGCTCCTTTTTGCACACGGCCTCCAGGAGGCGCAGGGTCTGCATCTTGAACGGCATACATGTCGTCCCCGCCTGAAGACTGAGATGCTCCACCCGCATGAGTGATGCGATTCTGACGATGAGGGACAGCAGCTGCTGACACTCGGGAACGGACGCCGCGTCGGCTTCACCGGTCAGTGCCAGGAGCTCAGCGCGGCACTCGGGCACCCCGGAGGCGACGGCCAGCCCCACACGCAGCCCCACATTGTGCAGCACCTTAGCGATCACTTGCGGGTGCAGCGACCGCTCCACCGTGTACTCGTGGATATCCCGAAGGCGTTCCATCGCGTCGCCCCATCGATGCTGGTACGCCAGGGCCTCGATGAGGAACCCTGTCAGTTCGAGGCGTTGCGGACCACGAAGAGCCTCGTCTTCAAGCAGCGTTCGGCAGCGCTGTTCGACTTCTTCGTCCGTCATGCGCCCGGTAGTCAGGGCTTCATTGACCTGACTGATCTCGCGCTGAATGCTCAAGAGCCGAGTAGTCGGCATTCGTTGGCGCAGCGACTCTAGATCGTCTGCGAGGGCTTGCACCTCTGGCTCCATGACCCCACGGCCGGTGTGACTGCGGAGCACCGTCAGACAGTTGACCACGGCCATAGACACGTCCTCGGGCCGGTAGTCGGCCAGTTGGACGGCGATATCTCGGGCGCGGATGAGATGAGGCAGCCACACTGACGACGCTTCACCCAAGTTTCTCAGTACGTCGGCGAGCTGGGAACGGGTCTTGAGTTCCAGCACAGGCGCGGGCTCCTTGCGGGCCAGCAGGTACTCCAGCTCGTTCTCGAATGCCTCCCGGGCGTCGTCTAGCTTCCCCCGCAGTACGTAGGCACCGGCCAGGTTGCCCCACATGACCGCCAGCGTGTCCGTAGCGATGCCGAGTCGGCTGGCATGACCGGCGAGACTCTGTACGTGCGGCAAGATCGCGAGGAGGTGAGCGTCGTCATTCGCCTCGATGAATGCTGTCAGCCAGCCCTGAGCGTGGTAGGCAGCCCGGCTCAGAATCTCGGGCACGTCGGTACGGTCCTCTGACAACATACGAATGACATGCTGCACGATCTCGTTGATGTTGATCGTATCGTCAATGCCCTCGCAGTGTGCGGTGGACCATTCTTGTTGAGGCAGCGTGCACAGCGGTTCATCGCGTTGAGCTAGCGACTCGGCGCGCAGCGCGCGATACATCTCGTGAGCGGTGAAGAGAACCTTGGCTCGCGGACCGAAGACCGCAGGATGGCGAAGACCTGACCGGGCAGCGTCGTCACTGGACATCAGAGTGGAGA
Source organism: Streptomyces sp. NPDC003691 (assembly GCF_053981115.1). Classification (NCBI taxonomy): domain Bacteria; kingdom Bacillati; phylum Actinomycetota; class Actinomycetes; order Kitasatosporales; family Streptomycetaceae; genus Streptomyces; species Streptomyces sp. NPDC003691. The sequence continues at coordinate 9,887 of NZ_JBSFNQ010000069.1, forward strand.
AGTAGAGCAGCCAGACCGGAATCTGCCGGGACGCGAAATAGGCCGCCGGGAAGAGCGCATGCGCTGCACCCTGGGACGCCGGCTGCAGCTCCTGCTTGTCCATCAGACGTCGCAGAGCCAAGCGGATTGCCCCGACCAACGTTTCGGGGTACCCGTAGGGAATGGCACCTCGGTCGCCCAGGGCCAGATCGCGAATCTGCTCAAGGTAGCGGCCTGCCTCGTTGAGCCCGAACTCGCAGCCGGCGAGATGGCCGCAGGCGAGCTCCATCGCCAGCGGCCAGCACTCGAGCTGTTTCGCCAAAGCCGTGGCAACTCGCTCGCTGGCGGAATCCCAGTCGTCCCCGTGGTGCAGGCGCATCCGGATCAGCTCCGTGGCCTGGCGAAGAGTCATGCTCCGCACCAGTACCTTGGCGCGCTGGGTTGCCCAACTGACTTGGTTAGTCGAAGTGATGAGGGCATGACCACGCCCGCTTGTCGGAACCCAAGGGTCCACGAGACGGCGGTCAACGACATTGTCGACGACCATGAGCCAGGGGCGTGCTGAGGAGCTGAGTAGGGCTCGTACCTGGTCACGGAGCCGACCACTATCCGGATCAGGGCCTGCGTCTGTGCGACGGAGTAGCCAGTCATGAATATTCTGGAAGGAGGTGCGCAGGGAAGCACTGCTCTCACCGTTCACCCAGAAAATGTGATCGTACGAGTCAGCATGGTCGTAGGCGTAGTCCGCGGCGGCACTCGTCTTGCCGATGCCGGAGGGGCCAAGCAGCGCACAGGTGCGCACCTCGCGCTCCCGCCCTCCACTCGTCAGTGCCGTACGAATACTGTCGATGAGATCCGGTCGGGGGATGTCTGGTGGGGCTGGCATCGCCCCCACCATGACTCCCCAGTCGAAGTAGCCGAGTTCATAGGCAAGATTCCGTCCCGGGGTCAGGATTTCCTCACGGAAATCCGCCAGTGTGAATTCCCCGTTGAATTCACCCGAAGCACGACGATGAATCTCGAAGGCCAGATAGTTCGTGAGACGGCCAGCCGACTCATGACCAAGACCGCTGCGGTGCTCGTTGCGAAGTCGTCGCATGCGCTCTCGGAGCTGGTCACGCAGCTGGTAACGCTGCCTGGAATCCACCGAGACTCTTGCGCGACGTATCTGGGTCAGCTCGCCATCACTCACGTCTGCCGCTTCGTCACGCCAGCGGCTGCGCGCCATCAGCTGACGCAGGTTCTCGCGGAGCTCGTGTAGATCACCCATGCCAAAGATCCGATTCAGCTGGCGCACTTTGGGGTGCGGTCGCATATTCGTGATCAGCCGGTACGACTCGGCCCATGGTCGCGCGCGGATCATCCGAAGCAGAATTCCGAAGGCGTCGGGAGCCGACATCTCCGTGCCTGACCCGCCGGACTTCACTTGTGCTGCATGCACGCTACGGCGGTTGTGGTCGACGAGTTCGAAGTCGATTGCGTCAGGGTCCGTCGAGTCTTGAGTCGGATCGATCGACGGCTCGATTAGGGCCGCAGCGACGCGGGGAATGTGGTCTTCCGCTGCATCAAGAAGCGCTTCCAGCGTCACAAGGTATTGGTACTGAAATCCATCCGATGCCGCCTGTCCTCCGCGTTCCGCCACCCGGTGCCCCTCCGTCCGTAGAAAGGTGACCCAACCTACCGGTCACCTCTGACATCGGTCTCGAGGTGTGAGGCGGACTTTGCTCCGCCGGGGTGCTCGGGAAGAGGATCCGACCCCCGCGAGGGTTCAGGACGTCCAAGCTCTTGCTGCGTCGGTGAGCATTTTCCGTAGCGACCCAGTGGCGTCGCCGTTGAGTTCAGTAGGCAGACAATCCCCTCACCTGTGGTTCTCTCCGGATGGAAAATCCGGACATGACTCCGATGACGCACCACGTGAACGACAGCTGATCAAATTTACCGGAAGCCCCTTCGGTAGGAAGGCTCGATCTCAGTGAGGGCGGTGGTCCGGCCGTGGATGTGCGTTCATGGGCTCGATCGCACAGGCACCGCCGAAGGGGCGCGGTTTCGATGGGAAGCGTGCAGGCGTCCGCATACCGGAAGACCACCTGGTCAGTGAGCGCCGTGAGTTCCGGCCCGGGCTCACGCGAGGCCGATGTCGTGGTCGCTACCCAGATTCCTGGCACACGGGCGCCAGCGACCCGGGCAATGCGCAGGACGGGCCGTTCAGTTCTGCAGCCGACGTCCAGCACGTGCCAACCGGGTGCGGCGACCAGCCGCTCGCCCACGAGATCGGTGAGCCGGTCGGCGGCTTGGCAAAGCAAGCGGTCGTCCGCGGCGCTGTCCCAGTAGCCGACGTGCATGTTCCCGTCGAGGGCCACGCCATCCACGATCACAGTCTCGGTCTGCTCGTCAGCGAGCCGAGCGGAGTAGTAGGCACCGGCGAGGGTGCCGCGTCGATGCCGGTCCTGTTCCTGGGTCAGTACTCACGGCTTGCCCTCGGCCGCAGGCATGGGAAGCGCCGGACCGGTAGCCTCAGGGTCTCCCGGGGAGGCCTGAGACCACAGTTCACCGCTGATCTCGGCGACGGGCATGTCGTTCCCGGGCACAGCAGGTACAAGCCGAGTGCTGACGAACTCTCCCTCCTGGGGGACGGGGAGCCCAAGCTGACGGGCAATGTTTTGGTGTGCACGGTAGTCGCCCAGGATGATGATCCCCTCGTGCCTAAGTACTGAGCGGGACCCAAATGTTCCGCGGAGTCGCTTCATGTAGTCCTGCTGCTGAGCCAGGGTGTGGAGCACATTGCGTCCGATCCGGCGCTGCTGGCAGCGCCGGAACAGCTCGTTGAGCCGAGCCTGACTGGACGGCTGCTGAAGGATCGCCTCACGGTCGTCGGCGGGTATGTGCAGCAGGGCGTTCTCCGGGAGGTCCGCGTTGTGCCAGAGCCAGACGACCTTGTCTCGGTGTTCAGCCTTGAGCGTCGACTTCAGGTCCCGGTTCATGCTGGCATTGAGCCATTCCTCCCTGATCCGCAGCAGGCCGACACTCCAATGGCTCTTGTAGTCGTCCGCCCAGACCAACAGGCACAAGTGTCCGTGCACTTCGGGTGGAATCATCCAGGCACCGAACTGCTGCGAATACTTGCAGTCCACTTCCACCCCGGCGATCCGGTAGTCCATTTCGGCTCCGTCCCGGAACCCGAACTCACGCTGGATGGCGATCTCGACCAGGGTCCCGAAATGCACCTTTTCCGTCTTGAAAAGGGTCCTCCAGTCGTAGCGGCCGGTCCGGGGGCCGTCGAGCACCTGGTCGATGGCGTCCCGCAGGACACGCCCCATACGAGCACCGCTCGGGTCCAGAGCCAGCACGGCACGGGCGACCGCGTCGAGTTCCCCGTCGTCCGTCCGCGTGTCCATGAGCCTGGCCAGGACCTCCTCAGCATGGGCCGGCCGGTTCCTGGGGTCGGCGGCGAGGAGGTCTGTGACGAGCTCGCGGAACTCGGGCGGGAAGCTGGAAGGCAGCTCCGGGTGAGCGGGCCGTACTCCGTGCGCCCAGGCGTCGCGCAGGGCGCGGGCGTCGGGCGCGGCACCGGTGGTCATCTCGTAGAGCAGGCAGCCGAGGGAGTACAGGTCGCTGCGATGATCACCCACCGGACCGGAGACTTGCTGGAACGAGCGATGATCGGACAGCTGGCCGGACGAATCGAGGAACCTGTTCAGGTACTCACCGCTGTCGTTGTCCGGCCGACCATGAATACTCAGACCTGGATCGGCGACGACCACCCGCCCGTCGCGGCGCATCACCAGAGCCGCCGGGCTGAGATCCAGATGGGGCAGATCGTTCAGGTGAAGTTCGGCGAGTGCCTCGGTGATCTGTCCGCCGATCGCCCTGACCGTCTCCAGGGGCAGGCCCTCAGGGGCGCGCTTCAGCCATTCCCCGAAGCCCACTCCGTCGACCGGGTCCATCACCATGTACGGACGGCCGTCGTGGAACCCGTAGCCGCCGACCCGCACTAGCCCTTGAGTGTCGATTGCGGCCAGTCGGTTCGCATCGGCGAGGAACCTGTTTCTTCTGGAGCCATCCGTCAGGGACACGTGGAAGAGCTTGAGAATCACCGCTCGGTCCAGTTGCTCGTCCGTCGCGTGCCAGATGTCGAATGTCGGTCCGACGTCGCGTCGCTCGTCCAGCCGGTAACGTCCGTCGACGAGGGAGCTCGGGCTACCGGCAAGCATGTCCGGGCCGCCGCCCAGCCTCCGTACCGTCTTCTCGGTCACCACTGCCAGGGGTTCTCCGTGGGGGCGGCCTCGCCCTCTCTCGGCGTTCCCGGCCGGCACCACCAGGGGCAACTCTCCGGGCCGGGAACCGGCGAAGTGCTGGATGACGGCACCGACGCGCGCGGCCGCCGAACGGGGCAGGGTGCGGAGCAGCACCTCACGCACCCCTGGCCGGAAGGCGTAGTGGCCCGCCGCGGCCGGTCTGCCGGGGACCGTCGTGAGCAGGCCGCTGAGGATCACTTCGGCCAAGTGCTGTGGCTCCGGTCGTGCTTCCGTGGCAGCGTGGACCAGCCGCATCACGGGAAGGCTCGGTTCCCCCACCGCCAGGTGGGCAGCGAGCCGGAGTGCCTGCGGCGAGGCGTGGGCGCGGAAGCCGAGGACCAGTTCCTCCGGGGAGAGGGCGTGGGGGACGGACCGTCCGGCTTCCGGAGAGACGGCCGACGGGTCGGCGGGCAGCGTGGCGACCACCCCTGGTATTTCAGTACCGGGTGGCCCCGCCACCAGTGCCGCCCAGTGCGCGAACCAGCGGGCGGAGGGTTCCAGCACGGGCAGCAGCAGCCCGGCGGGGCTTCCCCCGGACGGGTCGAACGGCTTGAACCGCACGGTCGAGTTGGGGGCGGCTTGTCCGCGCGCCGTCAGCAGACCTGCGGAACTGGGGAGGGCGGTACGCCGCCAGAGCCGTTCCGGAAGCGGCTGGACGACCGCCACCGGCATGGAGCGCCCCCAGCGGCTCAGGGTCCGGTACCACTCCGCGGAGGCCTCGCTGCCGGGGTACCACTGAGGACCGCCGCAGTCGCTGAGGATGAGAGCGGCGGACCGGCCGTCGCGCGGGGGTGAACCGGCCGGTCGCCCGCCGGGCGACCGGCGCAGCCGGCCGTTCTCGGTCAGCTCCAGGAGCTGGATTCCCCGGAACGCGCCTGTCTGGCCGATGACGTGGTGCAGCTCCCGGAGCAGCGGGCGCCAGATGGGCATCGTCGGCCCCGTGTCGTACACGAGGTAGAGGGTGAGCCAGCGCTCAGGCCTTGCCCGGAGTACTGGCAGCCAGAAACCGGGGAACGCCCCCTGGCGAGCGATCCGGTACGCCGTGCTCCGCTCGTCCAGCTCCATGTCCAGACGCGAGGGCACCCTGCGTCGGAGTGGGCGCAGGGCCCGCTGGAGCTGGAGCCGGTCCCCCAGCATGGGCGGCAGCGGGGCCAGCAACGACGCGTGCGAGCCGATGTCCACCGGCTCGGTGTCGAGCCGCTGCGACAGCGGCAGACCAGGACGGCCCGGCATGCGTGGCGGCTCCGGACCGCTGCCGGGACCAGCGGTTCCCACCGCGTCGGCAGGTGCGGAGGAGGATTCTTCATCGGCCAGCTGCCCAGACCCTGCCTGCGTGGCCTGCGCGGGCATGCTGCTGTGGCTCGCCAGCCAGATCAGCTCGGCGAGCTCGGTCGAGGACGCGCCGAGCCCACCCGCCCGGTCGAGGACGTCGAGAAGGCGCTTCAGCTCGGACGGGGGCGTGGACGGGGACGACGGCTGAGCCGGATCAGAAGTCATGGAACTCCGCTGCGGGGCCGAGATGGGTCATGAGGCCGGCGGCCAGCGCCTCGCGGGAGCCGGCCTCCAGACCCGGGACCTTGGAGAGGTAGATGGCGTTGAGCAACTGATCGGTGGCCAGCTCACCAGTGCTGCCTCGCTCAAGGAATGTCGCGATGATCCGTTTCATCTCATCGTCCAGCTCACCGAGATGCGCCCGTACGATCAACTCCAAATGGTCCGGCTCGGGCCGGCGGAGGTGCAGTGGCACGCACCGGCGCAGGAAGGCGGGCGGGAACTCCCGCTCACCATTGCTGGTCAGCACGATGAACGGGAACGCGCGGCAGCGCACACGCCCCCGCTCGACGGCGACAGGGTCCTCGCTGTCCGAGACCGTCAGCCGCGCCGTGGGAGTGTGGCGGGCGGTCCGGACCAGCTCGGGGATCTCGTACTGCCCCTCCTCAAGTACGTTGAGCAAGTCGTTCGGCAGATCGAGGTCGCTCTTGTCGATCTCATCGATGAGCAGCACACGGGGCAGCTTGTAGGGAAGCAGCGCAGTCCCCAGGGGCCCGAGCCGCAGATGGTCCTCGATGGCGTCGCCCGAGGAGTCCCCACTGTCGGCCTCTTCCGGCCGGCCGCGCCGCACGCCCTTGCTGGCGGCGTAGAGGCGGGCCATCGGGTCGTACTGGTACAGCCCGTCCTGGAGGGTGCTCCGGCTGGTGATGTTCCAGCGCAGTACGGGTCCGAGCTTCAGCTCCCTGGCCACCGCATAGGGCAGAGAGGACTTACCGCTACCGGGCGGGCCGGTGATCAGCAGTGGCCTGCGCAGGACCAGGGCGGCGTTCACCAGCTCAACGCTTTCCGCGGTGGCCTGGTAGGTACTCGCCCGGTGTTTGCGGTCGGGGGACGCGAAGTCGTCGTCCTGCGGCGGAAGGGGCAGCACGGGTCCGCCGTCGAAGGCCCGCCAGGGCGGCGGATCGGGCAGACGGGACACACCGTCGTGCGGCTCTTCCGAAGCGGTGTACACGGGCCACGCGGACATGGGGTTCTCCAGATCGCTCAGCTGACCGGGGACTGCGAATAGACAGGGGCTTCCGGGAACCACCGCGGATCCTCCCAAACGAGGGAAAGACCGGCGGCCCAGTGCGGTTTGGTCTCCTCGTCCGTATACGCCTCGCACCGCAGCTCACGGACATGGCGGGGGAGGTCCCCCGGGGGCAGCGACGCCATGCGCTCGTCCAAGGCGTCGAGAAACCGAGTACCGGCGCAGGAGTCTTCACCCGTGCCGTCACTGTTGTGCCGGCCGGAGCAGCCTGGTCTCGGCCAGACGATGATCGGCACAGCCGCGTTCAGACCCGCCTGCAGCAGCCCGCGCGCCCGATCGGTTTCGGGGGGTGTCCCGTACCCCACGGCGGTCTCCAGCCCTCTGAGCCGGACGGTGAGCTTGGCGGGGTCCTGGGGGCTGCCGCACTCGACCCGGTGCCAGTCGGTGCCGGATCGACGGTCGAGAGTCCGCCAGACCTTCTCCAGTTTGAACTGGAGCATGGACTGCCGTCGCCGGCCGAGATCCATCACCACTACGGGCGACGAGCAGCCCAGCGGAGTCGGGTCGTCCGCACTGGTCCGCCATTCGTCGACGGGCTCACCGAGCCAGTCCCTGGGCAGCGCGAAGGCTATGAGCTCGTCCCCGCTGCGGTCGATCTGCCGGAAGGCGTGGTCGAGGCGGTCCGTCACGTACTCCTCCACGTGCCGTCTGGCGAGGGTGTCAGTGGCCACGAGCCACGTGCGGCCGTCACGGATCGCGTAGACGGAGACGAGGTAAGCGTCACGGTCGGCGCCGCTGCGTTCGATCTCGACAAGGATCGGGGACCACTTCGTGCCTCCGTCCGGTACCAGGTGGGCCGTCGGCTTCTGCGGTGCCGGTCCCGGTCGATGGTCCGCCGCCCATGTGTACAGTGCGCGCCGGACGGCGCCGTCCTGGGTTCGGTCCGCGAGGTACCCGGCGAAGTCCGCCCAGGGTGCGGTGCCAGGGGCGGGGCTGACCTCTGTCAGCAGGAACCAGGCCACGTCCCACAAGGACAGAAAGCCGTCGGCGGGCGCAAGTGTGAGCGAAGATCCCATGACGCTCCCGTACACGATCTCCGGGGCGCAGTCGACCACGCATCTCTGGACAAGGTCACGCAGCCCGGCCACCGCCTCGGAGCTGTGCCCGGGCACGGGCACCAGTCCTGCCGCCCCTGGCCAGTGCCGGACGAGGGCCCAGGAGGGGAGCATCCTTCCGCCCCCTCCTTCCGCGTACCTGGCGGTCACCATGCCCACCACCTCGCCGGTGTCCTCCCACATGACCGCCGCGCCGCTGAACCCCTCGTCCAGGGGTTGACCATGGCCCGTCCACGCCTCCAGCTGAAGCCACTCCCCCGCGATCCGCTGATCGCTGGCGCTCCGGAATTCGCCGAGGATCCCTTCGTCGTAGCCACGGGGAAAGCCGTACGCGGTCAGCTTGGCCGCCAGACGCGTGTACTGCGCGTCGAGGGCGGCGAATCTGGCAGGCGCCACACGCACCGGCCGGTCGAGCTCCAGAACAGCGACATCGCCGCGAAGGTGATCCGCACCGGGCCATTCGCCTCCGATGACCACGGTCGCTTCGAGCGGGCCAAGGTCCGGATACTGGGCGAACCTCACCTCGACGCGCTCCGCACCAGCTACGACGTGTGCACAGGTCATCACATGCCGGTCGGTCAGCAGGAACCCGGAGCCGACACCATTGGCCAGGACCCGCACCTGCCAGGACTGCGAACCCATCAGCTGACCGGAGTTACCCCATCGGCACCCGGCGTCCAGCTGAGTTTCACCACGAGGTGTCCTTCCATGGAGGTCTTCGCAATGACCGCCCCGGCCTCGGCAGTGAGCTTGACGCCGAACTCGATCTCCACTGCGTCGGGCTTGAGCTGCCCGTCACGAAAGACACGAAGCGCCGACTCGGCCGCCGTGTGGATGCTCTCCAGCGCACCGTTGAAGGTCTGCCCCGCCTGCCGCAGCACACCGTCTCCACGGGACACGGGCCGGGCACCGGGCCTGTCGTCATCCACGGCAACCACGACCGAAGCACCGCTGTCCGTCTTAAATTCGACAAATTCTTCCATATGTCCCCCCACGCCCGGCCTCGAAAAAGCAACGTCATCCTAAGACACCAGCCGCTGGACCCCGCCCGGCCCGCCCCAGCCAGCCGCTGGTCCGGTATCCCCCAGATGGGCCAGCAAAAGCCTCTGACTTGGCGCTCTTCCCAGCTCACTGTTCTTGACCACTCCCCCGAGGGCACATCGGCGGGAGGCCATAGCGGCGGCCATGACTACCGGCGCTTCGGGGGTGTACGCGACGTTGCCGGCGAAGGCCCTGCGATCGGTGGACTCGGGGACCGGGCGCACCGGTCCCCGAGTCCAAGGAGCCTCCCTGCAGCCGTGCGGTGACCGCGGCATTGCATTCCCGGGCCGCCCCGGGTCCTCTGCCCCCGGCACCCGGTAACGCAAAGACGTCCGGGCCCGGAATTCGCTGCAACCCCGTGCTCCGGGCAGCCTCTGGCCCGCACCTGTCTTGAACCACATGACTCACATCTGGAGTACGCGGCGGACCCTGCACTTCCACCCGGCCACTGCCGCATCACAGAACCATGATCCGGACCATACGCGGGCCAAGATCCGGCCGGTTGCGGTCGGAATGAGCATTCCTGCTGGCCAGAGGGTTGGATCCATTTACCACAAGCAGACCAAAATCTGCTGAGCGTCCGCGGGACCCTTGGCGCCCATGCAAGGGAAAACCGCTGGTCACTACCTCTCCGACAGGCGTGGTGGTCGCGCGTGGTCGCACGCTGAGGATGCCAGGGCTTCCTCCGCCCCCTGGAGGCGATCACCATGCGTACCAGCACCGGCCGAGGCCGCGTCTACCGTCGTTGTGGCTGCCGGGACACCCAGTGTCACCAAGTAGGTGCCCGCTGCCCTCATCTACTCGCCGACAGCACCCACGGGACCTGGGGCTTCGCCGTAGACATCCCCAACCCAAGCCACCGTCGGACGACGGTGCGCCGGGGCGGCTTCACCAGCCAGGACTCGGCCGAAGAGGCCCTGCGGCGGTTCCTCGAGGGTGAAGCCGGCGGATTCGACGCGGACCCGAACCAGACCGTCGCCACCTACCTGAACGCATGGCTTGCAGCGAAGGCGCTCGTGCTGAAGCCGACAACGATGGCCCGGTACCGCGACTACGTCCGCAATGATCTCGTCCCCGCGTTCAGCTCGACCAGCTCGCACACCGCCACATCTCGGCCTTCGTCACCGGCCAGCTCGCCGCCGGCCGCGGCCGCACCACCCTCTACCGGTGCATGGCCACCCTCTCCAGCGCCCTCGGCGACGCCGTCCGCCAGCACCGCCTCTCTCACAACGCGGCCTGTCCCCCGGTCCTGCGCCGGCCGCCGTCGCCGGAGCGGCAGATTTGGACGGCGCAAGAGGCTGCCCGCTTCCTCACCTACTGCCATCGGGCCGACCCGGAGATGGCCGACCTGTTCGAAGTGCTCATCGGCACCGGCATACGCAAGGGCGAGGCCCTCGGTCTGCACTGGAACGACGTCCACCTCGACCAGGGCATGCTCTACATCCGCCGCACGCTCTCCGCCATCGACAACAATCGCCTCGTCATCACCACGCCGAAGACCCGATCGAGCAGAGGCTGGATCGCCATCTCACCCCGCGTCGCCACCGCCCTCCGCCGCCGCGCACGATCCGCTCCAAGTCTCCGCGGCGACCCCAACGAGCCGTTCGCGGGGCTGGTCTTCTGCCGGCCCGACGGCCGCCCGCTCGGGCCGCACCTGGTGCTCGACCGCCTCCACCGACTGTCCGAGGAAGCTGGCGTCCCCCGGGTCACGGTCCACGACCTGCGGCACCTCGCCGCCACCATCACCATCACCGCCGGCGTTCCCCTCACCGTGGTCTCCAAGACGCTGCGGCACTCCACCCTGTCGACGGCCGCGAACCTCTACAGCCACCTCACCCAACAAGCCGCGCACCAGGCCGTCGACACCATCGACCACGTCCTCAGCGGCGCCCAGCAGACGACTGTCCGTACGGACCAGCCTGCGTGGCTGCGACCACCACGCGACCACCTCCACCGCCTCCGCGAAGCCCTCAATCGGCTCCACGCCCACGCCCGATCCGCCACCAGCACCCTGGCGAACCGGCCCCGGACGGGCGTGCGACCACACTGCGACCACCACGGCCCTCAGACGCATGAAAGGCCGCCCTCTCATGGATGAGAGAACGACCTCCGACCTGCGAAAACACAAGTCGGGACGACAGGATTTGAACCTGCGACCCCTTGACCCCCAGTCAAGTGCGCTACCAAGCTGCGCCACGTCCCGTTGCCCGTCTGACCTGGGGTTTCCCCCTGTGCCGAACGCGCATGAGAACAATACCGCACTCCGAGGCGTGGTCACGAACGGCTTTCGGGTCGTGGCGGAGCGGGAGGGGGGTGTCACCGTGCGTGGCGGCGCGGGGTCAGGGGGTGGGTGGGGTGGCCAGGTCGGGGTGGGCGGTGAGGAGGGAGCGGGGGGCGGCCTGGCGCCAGGAGTCCAGGAGGATCGCGTACAGCTCGGTGTCGTCGTCCAGGGCGGCCAGGCGGACCCGCAGCCAGGCGTAGTTGTCGTCGTGGCCGGGGCGGAGGAAGAACTTCTCCGGCTCGGCGGCGATCAGCTCCGCCCGCTCGTCCCTGGGGCACTTCACCCCCATCGTCCGGTCGTCGTCGTCCAGGGAGGCGAAGATCCGGCCGCGGTCCGCGAGCCGGAAGGTCGGCATGCCCCAGGCGAGCTTCTCCAGGGCGCCGGGCAGGGAGAGCGCGATACGGCGTACGTCGTCGGCAGTGGCCATGGCACGACGGTACGGCGCGGCACCGACATCCGCGGCCGCACGTCAGAGCAGGCCGTCCTCGCGGCGGTGGATCTCTTCGACCAGCTCGCCCGCCATGGCCTTGATGTTCTCCAGCCCGACCCGCCCCCAGGGCCGGGGCTCGGTGTCGACGACGCAGACGGTGCCGAGCGCCATCCCGGTGCGGTCGATCAGCGGGGCGCCCAGATAGGAGCGGACGCCGATCTCGTCGACCACCGGGTTGCCGGCGAACCGGGGGTAGTCGCAGACGTCCTCCAGGACGAGTGCCTTGCGGCGGACCACCACATGGGGGCAGTAGCCCCGGTCGCGGGCCATGACCCGGCCCACGCCGCCGGACGAGCCCGCGGCGGCCGCGGCCGTCGCCGTCAGATCGCTGCCGCGATGGGTGTCCGCGGGGGTGTGCAGTCCGGCGAAGAACTGACGGTTCTCGTCGATGAAATTCACGATGGAGTACGGGGCGGCGAACACCCCGGCCAGCTGGCGGGCAAAGGCGTCGAAGCCCGCGTCCGGGCGGTCCCCGAGGCCGAGGGTGCGCAGTCGCCGGGTCCGTTCCGGGGCCTCGCGGTCGACGGGTGTGAGCAGCAGGCTGCTGGTCGGGTCGTAGATCACGACGTCACTCCCCGGGTCGTCGCACGGGCCGGAACGGCGGCGGTGATGAGCAGGTACTGGACCAGGGTGACCAGGGTCCCGATGCCTGAGCTGGCGATCCGGGCGTCGCACGGCACGATCGGCACATCGGGCTTGAGATCCATGGCGGCGCGCACCTCCTCGGGGTCGTAGCGGTAGGCGCCGTCGAATTCGTTGACGGCGACGGCGAAGCCGATGCCGCGGGCCTCGAAGAAGTCGACGGCGGAGAAGGAGTCCTCCAGACGGCGGGTGTCGGCGAGGACGACCGCGCCGAGGGCGCCCTCCGACAGCTCGTCCCACATGAACCAGAACCGCTCCTGGCCGGGGGTGCCGAAGAGGTAGAGCACATGGCGGTCGTCGAGGGTGATCCGGCCGAAGTCCATGGCGACGGTGGTGGTGGTCTTGGACTCGATGCCGTCGAGGTGGTCGGTGGTGACCCCGGCCTGGCTGAGCAGTTCCTCCGTGCTCAGGGGGTCGATCTCGCTGACCGCGCCCACGAAGGTGGTCTTGCCGACCCCGAAACCGCCCGCGATCAGGATCTTCAGCGCGGTGGGGAACGGATCGCGGCCGGTGGGGGGCGGGCCGCCCGGGGGCGGGTCGTAGCGGCTCGGCGGGGCGGCCTCTTCCCTTGGGCCGTCCGGTTCACAGCCGTCGTCGTAGGCCATCGAGCACTGCCTCCAGCAGAGAACGGTCGGTGGGGTGGTCGTGGTGATGCGGCGGCCGCACGGTGACCGCTCCCCCGTCGACCAGGTCGGAGACGAGGACCTTGGTGACGGCGACGGGCAGCTTCAGATGGGCCGAGAGTTCGGCGACCGTGAGCGGCCCCCGGCAGAGGGCGAGCGCCTGGAGGTGTTCGGGGCCCGGCTGGCCGGCCGGGGCGGCGCCGGTGACCAGGACCAGGCTGAGCAGGTCGAGTGCGGCCGTGGGGCGGGTCCGCCCGCCGCTGACGGTGTACGGGCGGATCAGCTTGCCCGCCGCGTCGTCGAGCAGCGGGCGGTCGAGGGGGAGCGGCACCGGCCTCAGTGCCCCGGCGCGCCGACGGCTCCGGCCTGCTGCCGGGCCGGGGTGACGAGATACGGCCGTACGCTCTTGACCAGCATCGCCATCTCGTAGCCGAGCACGGCGGCATCGGCCTCGCGGCCCGCGAGGACCGCCAGGCAGGTACCGGATCCGGCGGTGGAGACGAAGAGCAGGGTGGAGTCCAGCTCCACGACCACCTGGCGGACCTCTCCCCCGTCGCCGAAGCGGGCTCCGGCGCTGCGGCCCAGGGAGTAGAGGCCCGAGGCGAGGGCCGCCATATGGTCGGCGGCGTCCTGGTCGAGGCCGTGGACCGACTTCACGAGTCCGTCGGAGGAGAGCAGGACCGCGTTCCGGGTGTACGGCACGCGCTGGACGAGGCCGCTGAGCAGCCAGTCGAGATCCGGCACGGGGCCGTTCGGCACGTCGCTCGCCATCGAGTATCTACTCCTTGGTGGTGGTGTCGTTGCGCCGCGGATCGCCGGGCGCGGTCGGGGGGGCGTGCGAGGCGGTCGGGGTTTCGTGGTGCGGCAGCGGCGTGTGCAGCCGCTCCTGGTCGTGTTCGGCCTCCGCGGCCTCGGCGAGGGTGATGCCGCGCTGGAAGGCGGCCATCAGCCCGGGGTCGTGGACGGCGTTCTCGTCGGGCCGCCGGGGCGGCGGTGGCGTGCGCAGTTGCGGAACGATGTGCTCCTGGACGCGCCGCCGGGGCAGGCTGGGGCGCTCGGGTTCCCCGGACGGGGCCGGGGCGGCGTGCCGGGGTTCGTAGACCGGTTCGTAGCGGGGGAAGTCCTGGTCGGGGAAGGTGTCGGCGGGGCGGGGGACGGTGCCGGTCAGCGCGGCCCCGGCCGGGTTGCGGCGGCCGGGGTTCTCGGTGCGTACCGGGAGCGGGCCCGGAACACCCGGAATGCCCGGCATACGGGGTGCGGGGGGCGTGGCCGGGCGGAGTGCGGGTCCGGTCTCGCCGGCCGGTACCGGCACGGCGGCCGTGGTCACGGGCGGCGGCGGTCCGTCGAAGCGGGTACGGGCCCGGCGGGTGCGCCCCGACGGGGACGGGGCGATACCGCCGCCCGCCCGGAGTCCCTCCGGGTCGGTGCCGAGGAGACCCCGCGGCAGGACGAGAACCGCCTGCACACCGCCGTAGATGTTGTTCTGGAGCCGTACGGCGATCCCGTGCCGGCGGGCCAGGGCGGAGACGACGAACAGCCCGATGCGCCCGTCCTGGAGGAGGTGCGCGACGTTCACCTGGTCGGGGTCGGCGAGGAGGGCGTTCATTCTGGCCTGTTCGTCGCCGGGCATGCCGAGACCGCGGTCCTCCACCTCGACCGCGAGCCCCGCCGTGACGTACTGGGCGCGCAGCAGCACCTGGGTGTGGGGGGCGGAGAACAGGGTGGCGTTCTCGACCAGCTCGGCGAGGAGGTGGATGACGTCGGCGACGGCGTGGCCCCGGAGCGTGCCGTCGATCGGTGGGACGAGTTTGACGCGGGGGTACTGCTCGACTTCCGCGATGGCGGACCGCAGCACCTCCGTCATGGTGACGGGATGGGACCACTGGCGGCGGGAGACGGCGCCGCCGAGCACGGCGAGGTTCTCGGCGTGGCGGCGGATACGGGTGGCGAGGTGGTCGACGTGGAAGAGGCCCTTGAGGAGTTCGGGGTCCTCGACCTCGTTCTCCAGATCGTCGAGGAGCTGGATCTCCCGGTGGACCAGCGACTGGAGCCGCCGGGCCAGATTGACGAAGACCTCGACCTTCTGTTCGTTCCCGACGCTGGTGGAGAGCCGGGAGGCCTGGACGACGGCGGCGACGGCACCCTCCCGCAGTCTGCCCAGCTCCCGGGAGAGCAGGTCGAACTCGTCTCCGTCGGGGGGTACGGGGGCGGGCGGGCGGGGCGGCGCCGGGCGCTCGCCCCGGCGGATTCCCTCGACGGCGGCGGCCAGATCGGCCTGGTCGCGCTCGGCGGCGCGGCGCAGGGCGGCGGCCCGGGACAGCACGGTGGTCGCCAGCCGGTCGGCACCGATGGCGGCGGCCGCGACGGACGCCATGGCCAGTACCGCGGAGGTGGCCAGAGCGGTCCAGAGCGCGGTGGAGGGGTGGGCGCCGGTGGTCTGGACGGTGAACGCCACGGCGGTGGCGCCGCTCAGCGCGGCGGCGAGCGTCGGGAGGACCGTCGTGCGCAGCAGTTGCGGACGGATCCGCTGGTCCCGGCCGTAGTGGTGTTCCTGGTCCGGGGGGTGGTGCGCAGGGCGGTGCGGGGGGCGGGAACGCGCCGGCCGGGGCCCGTCCGGCCGCGGCCCGGGCCGGGCGGCGGCCTGCCTGCCGTGCCGTCCGCCGCTGTCACGGCCGCCGGTCCGGGGGGCGGGTGGGCGTTGTTGAGACATCCGTGTCCTCGGTGCGTCGTTCCCCGGACCTCGGCATGCCGTGTCCCGGGTGATGGGCGCGGTGACCGGGTCCCGCTGGTCGGCTCACGGCGTTTCACGGCCTCCGAGATGCCACACGTTGTTGATCACCGGCAACACACGGTAGTCGCGACGGGGTCGGGCGTGTCCGGCAGTTGCCGAACTTGCCCGCCGTAGGTCCCGCTCTGGTATGAGGGGTCGCACCCCAGCACGATTCCGCTGGGGGGGAGGGTGGAGGGTAGGTGTTCGGCGCCGGGGGGCGGTGTGCGGCGCCGGTGCCGCCGGGGGCGGTGTTCGGTGGCGGTCCGGGAGGGGCCGGTGTCCGGCGGCAGCCCGGTGTTCGGTGGCGGTCCGGGAGGGGCCGGTGTCCGGCGGCAGCCCGGTGTTCGGTGGCGGTCCGGGAGGGGCCGGTGTCCGGCGCCCGTGCCGCCGGGCCCGTGGCAAGGCGGAGTGCCGCGGGCATACGGCGCGCGGCCGGCCCGGAGCCGGGAGGCGGTGGGGCGGCGGCCCGCCAGGAGGTCGGCCGGGTCACCCGGGCCGCCCGGACCGGTGCCGCTGCTCCGCGCTCTGCGACGCGACGGCCGTACGGTGGGCGCGGAGCCCGCGGCGGGCGCGGTGGCCTGCCGACGGACAGCCTCCGCTACCCGGGCGCTCCCGGTGCGCGCCCATCGGCGCGCCACGCACCCGCGGGCGCGGAAGGCCCACTGGTCCCGGCGGCGCCCCGGGGACGGCCCCGGGTCAGGCCGAGGGGGCGACCTTCCGGTCGTCCGTGCCGGGCTGCGGCCCGTCCGTGCCGGCCGGTGCGGTGGCCGGGCGCTCCGCGGTGGCGGCCGGGGCGTCCCAGCCACCTGCCGGTGCGGCGGCCACCGCGCGCCACCAGGGCGCGTCCGGGGCGTCCCCGGCGGTCGGTTCGAAGGGGCGGCCGGGGACCGGGAGGGCGAGCCGGGCGCCACTGCGGGCGGCCGCGGCGACGGTGCCCTCGCCGGGCTCCGCCCAGGGGTGCGGGGCCAGATTGAAGGTGCCCCAGTGGATGGGGAGCATCACCCCGGCGGGCTCGCCCTGCTGGAGATCGAGATGGGCCCGCATGCCCTCGTCCGGTGTCATATGGATATCGGGCCAGTAATCGCTGTAAGCACCGATCTGGATCATGGTGGCGTCGAAGGGGCCGTACGCGGCGCCGATCTCGCGGAAGCCGGGGAAATAGCCGGTGTCGCCGCTGTGGTAGACGCGGTGTTCGGCACCGGCGACCACCCAGGACGCCCAGAGCGTGTGCTGCTGGTTGCGCAGGCCGCGGCCGCAGAAGTGGCGGGCGGGCGTGGCGGTGAACCGCAGTCCGGCGATGTCCGCGGACTCGTGCCAGTCGAGTTCCCGGAGCCGGGCGGCGGGAACTCCCCAGCGCTCCAGATGGGCGCCGACGCCCAGCGGGACCGCGAAGACCGTGTCCGCCGAGGTGAGCGCCTTGACGGTGGGCAGGTCGAGATGGTCGTAGTGGTCGTGGGAGATCACCACGGCGTCGACCGGACCGAGCGCCTCCAGGGGCAGCGGCGCGGGGTGCAGCCGCTTCGGCCCGGCGAAGGAGAAGGGGGAGCAGCGCTCGCCCCAGACCGGGTCGAAGAGGACCCGGCGGCCGTCCAGCTCGGCAAGGACGGTGGAGTGCCCCATCCAGGTGAGGCGGAGGCCGGTCGCGGGGGGCTTCGCCAGGTCGGCGGCGGTGCCGGGATGGACCGGCACGGGCCCGGCGGGGGATCTGCGGACCCGGGACTCCTTATGGAAGTAGATCTTGGCGAACTCCGCCATCGACGCCCCGGAGGGCCTGGTCCTGGCGCCCACCGGATTCCGGAACGACCCGTCCTCGAAGTTCGGCGAGCGCCGGATCCGCTCCAGCCGGGCTCCGGAGGGGTCGGCGCCGAACGGCTCGGGGCGCAGGGCGCGCAGCCGGGATCGCAGTGTGCGGGGTGAACCGGCTCCGGTCACGGCACCTCCTGGTGTCGGGGTCTTCTCATTATGTGCGCGGGGTACGGCGGTGCGGAGGCGGAATCGCCCGCACGGGCGCCCTGCCGAGGCACGGAAGGGTGACGCCCCCGGGTCCCGTTCCGCCGTGCCCGGTCAACGCCGGCGCCGGCACGGATGTTCCTGACCGCGCCCCATGAGCCGGTGACCGGCGCCGATACCCCGCCCGCCGCATGCCCGTTCCGCGCTTCCATACGCTGGCACACCACTCCAACGGCGGATTGACGATCACATTGACAGCGGGTGGAGCGGCTTCCGATACTGAACGGTGATTCAGCCGGGTGTCTGTGCGGCCACCCGGTGCCCCTGCTTCGCGCCGCCCGTGCGGCGGGCCCGTCCCACGGGTCCCTCCCGGGACGCGCGGCCCGGCGTCCGGCCCCGGCGGCCGTGCCGGGGCGTACGGACCGGACGGACCCCGGCGGCTCCTGCGGAGCGGCAGGACCGCCGGGCCCGGCGGGATCGGGGGCCGCCCGACCGATCCGCCGGGGACCGCACGCCGGTCGCCCCGGGGGCCGGCGGCGGCCGCGGCCCGCTTCCTGGAGCCCGCCATGAACGACCACCCTCTGCTCTCGCTCACCTGGACCGACCCGGTCACGGGCCGGCAGGGGCATCTTGTCGTCGACCGGCTGGTCCGGGGCGTGGCCAGCGGCGGGCTGCGGATGCGGCCGGGCTGCACCCTGGCGGAGGTGACGGGGCTGGCCCGCGGGATGACCATGAAGGAGGCCCTGCACTACGACCCGGACGGCCCCGCGGGGAAGTACCTCCCCCTCGGCGGGGCGAAGGGCGGCCTGGACTGCGACCCCCGCGATCCGGAGGCGTACGGCGTGCTGGTCCGCTTCCTGCGGGCGGTCCGCCCGTATCTGGAGACGGTGTGGGCCACCGGAGAGGACCTCGGCCTGACCCAGGACACCGTCGACAGGGCGGTGCGCGAGGCCGGTCTGGTCTCGTCGGTGCAGGCCGTCTACGGCCTGCTGGACGACGAGGCGGCGGCGCGGCGGCGGCTCGCGGACGCCTTCGCCGTGGAGGTCGACGGCATCGGGCTCGACGAGCTGGCCGGGGGCTGCGGAGTGGCGGAGTCGGTCCTCGCCGCCCTCGACCGGGCGGGGGTGCCGTACCGGGGCACCCGGGTCTCCCTCCAGGGGCTGGGCACGATGGGCGGGGCCACGGCCCGCTTCCTGGCCCGCGCGGGCCTGCGGATCGTCGCGGTGGCGGATCTGAAGGGCACCATCGCCTGTCCCGGCGGACTGGATGTCGAGGCGCTGCTGGCGGCCCGGGACGCCTACGGCACGGTCGACCGCTCCGCGCTGCGCCCCGGCGACCGCGAACTGCCGGGCGACGCCTGGCTGTCGGAGCCGGCGGAGGTTCTGGTTCCGGCCGCCGTCTCCTATGCGATCGACACCGCCGACGCGGCCCGGATCGGCGCGCGCTGGGTGGTCGAGGCCGCCAATATGCCGGTCCTGCCGGAGGCGGAGGCGGTACTGGCCCGGCGCGGGGTGACCGTGCTGCCCGACGTGGTGGTCAACTCCGGTACGAACGCCTGGTGGTGGTGGACCCTGTTCGGGGACATCGGGGCCGACGCGGACGAGGCGTTCGCGCATCTGCGCCGCTCGATGCGGGCGCTGGTGGAGGCGATGCTCGCCCGGGCGGAGGCCGACGGCACCACACCGCGCGCGGCGGCGCACGCGATCGTCGCCGAACGGCTGCCGGTGATCGCGGAGCGGTTCGCCGACCGGAGCTGAGAGGCGGGCGGGGCGGGTGGCGGGCGGGGCGGGCCGGTGCCGGGCAGTCGTACGGGCCGGGCACGAACCGGGCAGCCGTACGGCCCGGCACGAACCGGACACGAACCGGGCCGCGGTTGAACCGCCACGAACACTGCATGAACGGGGCCGGGGTTGAACCGGCGCGCCGGGGCGAACGGCGACGGCGACCCCGGTCCGGGCGCGGGGCGGGAACGGCGGCGTCCGGTCCGGTCGCCGCGGCGGAGACCGGACCGGGGCCGACGGGGGCCGGACCAGGGGGCCGGAGGCCGGGCTTCCCGGTCGTGCCACGTCCGTTCGGCCACCGGTCGGCCCGGGCCGCGGGGCCGGCGGACGCGGTCCCTCCGCCCCCGGTCGACGACGGAATCCGCTGTGTAGGGTGAGAACCGTGGCAAGAGTCCGGTTGAGCGTGGCACAGAGGCGGGAAGAACTCCTCGGCGCCGCCGTCGAGCAGATCCAGCGGCGCGGTGTCGCGAACGTCCGGATCGCCGATGTCGCCGCGTCCCTGGGAGTCAGCAACGCCCTGGTGCTCTACCACTTCTCCACCAAGGAGCAGTTGGTCGCGGCCGCGTTCGCACATGCCGCCGACGCCGATCTGGCCCATCTGCGCCGACTGCTGGGCCGGCGGACCTCCGCGGTACGGAGGCTGCGCGCCGCGGTCCGCTGGTACGCCCCGACCGGATCCGCCAAGGGCTGGAAACTCTGGATCGAGGGCTGGGCGGCCTCGCTGCGCGAGCCCGCGCTGCGCGAGGTGGCCCGCGATCTCGACCAGCAATGGAAGGCCGCGCTCACCGAGGTCATCGCGGAAGGCGCGGCCCGCGGGGAGTTCCCCTGCCCCGACCCGGCCGCGGCCGCCTGGCGGCTGACGGCGTTTCTGGACGGACTGGCCGTCCAGATGACCTCGTACGCCGGATCCCTGTCCCGCGCCGCCATGCTGGAGTGGACCGACGAGGCACTCGCCCGCGAACTGGGCCTGGCCCGGGCGGAACTGACCGCCGCCCTTCGCTGAACCGGTTCCGCTCCCTCGCGGCCGTGCGCATTTTTGTCATGCCCATGACCTTGCACTATCGATAGCCGCACCCTCGCTTGAGCGACTGCTCAAAACTCGGTACCGTCGACTTGAGCAGTCGCTCAAAACTCGCCGCGACGAGGGGGAACGGCCATGGGCCTCTATATAGAGACGCTCATCCGCACCGATATGGACACCCTGTGGGACCGCACGCAGGATCCGGACCTGCACTGCCGCTGGGACGCGCGCTTCACCGAGATCGACTGTCTGCCGGCCGCCCCGCACGAACCCCGGAGGTTCCGGTACGCCACCCGGGTGCTGCCGTTCCTCACGGTGGCCGGGGTCGGGGTGAGCGCGGGCGAACGGCACCGGCCGGACGGCGGGCGGGTGTCGGCGCTGCGCTTCGCCTCGTCCCATCCGCTTTCGCCGATCCGGGAGGGCAGCGGCTACTGGCGCTATGTACCCGTCCCCGGCGGCATCCGCTTTCTGACCGGATACGACTACCGGCCCCGCAGCGGTCCACTCGGCGGGACGGCCGACCGGCTGGTCGTCCGGCCGCTGATGGGATGGGCCACCGCATGGTCCTTCGACCGGCTCAGGCTCTGGTGCGAACGGGGCATCCGTCCCGAGCGCGCGCTGCTGCGGGCGGTCGCCGAAACCGTTGTCCGGCTGCTGGCCGTCGTGGTCGCGGCCCTGGCGGCCGGCCCCGTCGCGGTACCGGCCGCGATCGCGGCCGTACTGCTGCTGCCGCCTCTGCCCGGCACTCCGGCGGCCCGGCGCTGTCTGCGCACCCCGCCCTCACCGGCCCGTACCCCGACCCTGCTCACCGCCCTGGAGCACACCGATGACGCCCGCGCCCGCCTCGCTGTTCCGCACCGTCATGGGCGACGGATTCGACCGGCTGCACCCGCAGTTGCGGCGCCGGTTCTCCGTCGGGCTGGCGGGCGGGGAGGCCTGTACGGGGCGCGGGGTGATGGACCGGGTCTGGCACGGCGGGCCGTTTCTCGCCGCCCCGTTGCTGAGGCCGTTCCTCGCCCTCGGAGCCACCCGGAACGTCCTGCTGCCCCGCACCGGCCGGGCGATCCCCTTCACCATTGAGAACGTGCCCTACCGGGACTCCTTCGGGCGGGAGACCGTCACCTTCGTCCGGACCTTCGCCTTTCCCGGCGGGCCGCGGCGGTTCGACGCGACCATGGTCCTCGGCCCGGGCGGCGACCGCATCGTCGACTATCTGGGCACCCACCAGCATCTGGCCAGCGAACTCCACCCGACCGCCGAACCCGACGGCTCGCTGCTGATCCGCTCGGGGATCCACCGCTTCCGGGAGGGGCCCGTCGACGTCCGGGTCCCGGAGCTGATCGGCGGGGACGCGGAGGTACGGGAGGCGTACGACGAGACCACGGGCCGCTTCCGGATACGGGTCCGGGTGACCAACCGCCGCTTCGGGCCGCTGTTCGGGTACGAGGGGACGTTCACCGTCTCGTACCACGACGTAGGCTCGTGCGGGGTGCGCGCCGGGCTGCGCCCGGTACGCGAGGAGATACGGGCGTGAGCCAGGAGACCAGGCTGAAGCTGCTGGACGGCGCCCTGCGTACACTCCGGGAGCAGGGCATCGCCAAGGCGTCGGCCCGGGCGATCGCCACCACGGCGGGGGTCAATCAGGCGCTGGTCTTCTACCACTTCGGCTCGGTCGACGAACTGCTGGCCGAGGCCTGCCGCCACGGCGCCCGGCAGCGTGTCGACCACTACCGGGAACGGCTCGCGGCGGTCTCCACCCTCGCCGAACTGCTGGCATTCGGGCGGGAGATGCACCGGGAGGAGCGCGCCGAGGGCAGTGTCGCCGCACTGGCCCAACTGCTCGCGGGGGCCCAGACCCAGCCCCGGCTGGGGCCCGCGACCGCGGCCGGGCTGGAGCTGTGGATCACCGAGATAGAGGCCGTGCTCGTCCGGGTGCTGGCGGACACTCCCCTGGCGGAGTTCGCCGACCCCGCGGGCCTCGCCCGGGCCGTCTCGGCCTCCTTCGTCGGCCTGGAACTGTACGAGGGCGTCGATCCGGAAGGGGCGGAGCAGGCCCTCGAAGCGCTGGAGCGGCTCGCCGAGCTGGCCGCCGTGCTCGACGGACTGGGGCCGCTGGGCCAGCGGGCGGTCCGGCACCGGCTCAGACGGCACACCACCGGCTGAGCCCGCCGGGCGGGCGGCCCGGCCCCCGGCGGACGGCGGGTCCGTCCCCGTCCGGAGCTGTGCCTCCGCAGGGGCCGCCGCGGTTCTGCCGCGGCCCGCTCCCCGCTCAGGTCTGGCGCAGCGGGGTGTACTCCTTCTCGTCCAGGCCGAACGTCCAGGCGACGCCCTCCTTCGCGGTGGTGGTCGACGGGGGGACGCGCAGCCAGTACGTGCGGTACGTGCCGTCGGGCTCCGGGGTGGAGTTGACCACCTCGACCATCACCACGTCCTCGTCGCCGGTCATCGGGATCCGCCAGAGTTTGCCGGCCTCGTCCTGGTCCATGGGCCGGGCGCCGACCTCGGCGAGATAGCGCTCGTAGCCGTAGAACTCCAGCATCACCCGGCGCAGTTCGGCGTTCTCCTCGGTCCGGATCCGCAGGGGGGTGAGGGACGACAGCTCGTCGAGGAACGCGGCGGGCACCGGCATCCCGCGCCAGGCGTAGAGGGCGAATCCGTCGGGGAAGCGGAGGGCCGGTCCGGCGCCGTGGTCGAGGCGTCCGGCCTCGTCGCGGTGGAGTTCGGTGGGGCGCTCGCAGATCACCACGGCCTTCTCGTACGGCCACCACCAGCCGGCCGCGGCCGCGATCCGGGCCAGCGGTTCGAGGCGCTCGCTCCGTCTGTCGAAGGCGGCGAGCCAGGCGGCGTCGTGCTGGCCGAGCACGGCGTCGAGGAGGACCTGCCGGGTCTCGGTTTCGAGGGCGAGCCGCTCCGCCGGACCGTCCTCGGAAGCCTCGTCGATGCCGGCGGCTTCGGCCAGCCGGTCGAGTATCCCGGCGCGGATCCGGTCGGCGAGCGAGCGGGTGGTGTCCCAGAGCCGGGCGCCGGTGTTGCTCCAGAGTTCCATCCAGCCGCCGGGGCCCAGGGCGTCGTGGACCCGGCGGCGCTCGTCGGCCCACGGCTTGGTGCGCACCCGGTCGCGGACGGAGGCGCCCTTCTCCGCTCCGAGGTCACGCAGCAGGCCGACCGCGGCGAGCGGCGATCCGGCCCAGACGATCCGCTCCGGCTCGGGCAGTCCGGCGCCGCGGTAGGCCAGCCGGACGGCCTCCTCGGCGGCGGCCCGGTCCGCGGCGCCGGTGGCCGCCGCGACGGCCCGCCACTTGGCGACGGTGTCGGCGCCTCCCGTGTTCCCCGCCTCCCCGGCGCTCCCGGTGCGCTCGGCGCTTTCGGTGTGCTCGGTCTGCTCGACATCGGCGAACTTCTGCATCGGATTCCCCGTCCCCTTGTCCCCCGGTGCCGGCCCGGGCTTGTCGTCTTTCCGCTGTACCAGTGGTGCGGTGTGCGAGTGCTGTTGCGCCGGTGCTGCTGTGCCGGTCCGGAAGCGGCGGGACCGTTCGCCGTAGGGCATCCGGTGCGGTCGCGCGGTCAGTCCGCGACGATACGGACCGCGCCCGGCAGATACTCGCGCTGGCGCACGACCCGGTACCAGCCGCGCGGGAGGTCGATGGCGGCGTGCTCCTCGTGCACCACCTTGCCGCCCTTGGGCAGGTGCAGCACCAGGGGGCCGAAGGGGCCCGGCTCCCGCACCAGGCGCCCGGCGCCGAGCACCGCATGGGCATGGCCGGTGACCTCGCCCAGCGCGAGCACCAGCCGGCCGCGCGGGTCGCGGGCCACGTCCGGGGCGCCGTCGATGTGCGGCGGGACGCTCTCTTCGGTGACGGGCACGATCAGCACGTCTCCCTGGCGGTACATAGCTCTCCCCTCGACGCCCGGCGCCGAGTGCGCCGAACTGGTGAAGACGCTAAGGGGAGGGTCTGACAACGACCCGGGATACGGCCCCGGCACCGGCTCCGAACTGGCCTTTCACGGACGGGAGTCCGGAGCCGGGCGCCCGGTGGCGGACTGCCCGGCACCGCGGAGGAGTTCACGGCCCGTGCACGGGACTCCGGGGTCCTCGACCAGACAGAGGCCGAATCCCTTCTCGTCCCGTCCGACGCTCATCTGCGCCGAGCACTCCGCCCCGGCGCCGGACGCCGTGAGGTCGAGGACATCGCCCGCGGCCAGGCTGCCGTCCGGGTTCTCCGGCGGCTCCTCGCCCTCGCCGACCTCCAGGCCCAGAAACGCCCAGGCCCCGTTCCAGGTATCGGGGCAGGCCGTGCCCCGTGGCAGACTTCCGTGCAGCCCGGTCCCGGTGGCCGTGCCGTCGGCCCGGAATGCGAAACGGGTACCCGCCTCGTTGGCCCAGTCTCCGGTGAGGCCCCGGGTGTCGATCGGCGCCCGCTCGATGCCCTCCTCGCAGCCGACGGACACCAGGGCCAGCAACGCCGCCACGGCCACCATGTACATGGTCCTGCTTCTCATCCCCGTACCCCCTGCCCCTGCGCCAATTTTTGAACGCGTTCAATACATTAACGCCGCAGGTCCCGGCAGATACGGGCGGGGCCAGGGTGCGCAACGAGCCGACCGTGCGGCGGCCGGACGGGCGGGAGCACGGCAGCTCCGGGGCACCCCGGAAGTGCGAGTTGTCAGTGGGCCTTGGTACAACTTCTGCCCATCGAACCGATCAGCTGATCGACCACCCTCGGTGTCTGGAGTTCTTCCATGAGCGATTTGCAGGAGTTGTTCGGCCTGCCCGTCTTCGACTTCCCCGCCAAGGGCACGAGGGAGAAGAAGCCGGAGGCGCTGCCCGAGGCCGGAGCGGTCGCCTGGCGGATCGCGGTCGACAGCTACGACAGCGAGGTGCCCTGGGAGGACGAGTTCGCCGACTTCCTGGCCCAGGTCGACACCACCGGGATCCGGGCGTTCGTCGTCGGCGCCTGGCAGGAGACGTACGAAACCTCCCCCGAACCGATCGTCAAGGCGCTGGTCGACGCCGCCGACCGGTTCCCCGCACTGCGCTCGCTGTTCTTCGGCGACATCTCGTCCGACGAGTGCGAGATCTCGTGGATCATCCAGGGCTCGGTCACCGAACTACTGGAGAACTTCCCGCAGCTGGAGGAGTTCGGCGTCCGCGGCGGCCAGGGGCTGCGGCTGGAGCAGGTCCGCCACGAGCGCCTGCGCTCCCTGACCGTCGAGACCGGCGGGCTCGGCGCCGAGGTGGTACGGAACCTCGCCGCGTCCGACTTCCCCGCGCTGGAGGTCCTCGACATCTGGCTGGGCACCTCCGAGTACGGGGCGACGTCCCAGCCGGCGGACCTGGAGCCGTTCCTCACCGGCGCCCGGCTGCCGAAGCTGCGCCATCTGGCACTGCACAACAGCGAGATCCAGGACGCGGTGGCCGAGGCCCTCGCCGGTGCGCCCGTGGTCGCCCGGCTGGAGGTCCTCGACCTCTCCATGGGCACCCTCAGCGACGAGGGCGCCCAGGCCCTGCTGGAGGGACAGCCGCTGACCCACCTCAAGAAGCTCGACCTCTCCCACCACTATCTGACGGAGGCCATGGAGGAGCGGCTGCGCGCCACGATCGGGGCCGCCGGGGTCGATCTGAACCTCAGCGAGAGCCTGTTCGACGAGTGGGATCAGGACCGCGACTGGGACAACCGCTACGTCTCCGTGGGCGAATGACGCCATGACCGCGACGACGTCCGCCGCCGTACCGCCCGGGGAACCCCGGATCGCCGTGGTCGGCGGTCCGGAGGGCCGGCGGGTGGCCCTCTTCCGGGAGGCGGCCCGGTCCGCCGGGCTCCCCCCGGTCCGGGTGGTCCCGTGGCGCGACGCCCTCCACGGCCGGGCGGAGTTCCGCCCCGGCGAGTGGGTGCGCATCGAGTCCCCCGGCGAGGACCCGACCGCCGACGCGTTCCTGCGCGGCGGCGGCGACCCGACCCGGGTGGAGGGCAGCGGCCGCTGGTACGCGCGGTTCGTCGCCGCGGTCCGCGAGGTGTCGGCCGCGGCCTCGGCGGCCGGGGCGACCGCGCTGGACGACCCCGGCCTGCCGGCCGTCCTGTTCGACAAGCGGCTCTGTCACGGAGCGCTCCGGGAGGCGGGGGTGCCGGTGCCCGATTCGCCGACTTCGGGCCCCCTGGCCCCGCCCGTCCGGGGCTGGGACGACGTCCGGGCGCTGGCCCGGGACGCCGGGCTGGCCCGGATGTTCGTCAAGCTCGCCCACGGCTCGTCGGCCTCGGGGGTGCTCGCCGTCGAGACGGCGGGCGGCGGCCGGGTGCAGGCGACGACATCGGTGGAGCGCGACGCGCACGGCAGGCTCTTCAACTCCCTGCGGGTCCGCCGCTATACGCGGGAGGCCGAGGTCGCCGCCGTCGTCGACGCCCTCGCGCCCGACGGGCTGCATATCGAACGGTGGCTGCCGAAGGCGTCCCAGGACGGCCGCCGGGCCGATCTGCGGGTCGTCGTCACGGACGGCCGGGCCACCCATGCCGTCGTGCGCACCAGCCGCTCCCCCATGACCAATCTCCATCTCGGCGGCGCCCGCGGCGATCTCGCCGCCGCCCGGGCGGCCATCGGCCGCGCCGGGGGCGACTGGGCCGAGGCGCTGGAGATCTGCGAACGGGCCGCGGCATGCTTCCCGGGAGCGCTGCGGGTCGGTGTCGACCTGCTGCCGCTCCGCAACTGGCAGGGCTTCGCCGTCGGCGAGGTCAACGCCTTCGGTGATCTGCTGCCCGGACTGAGCGGACTGCCGGACGGCCCGGCCGCCGGACTCGACACCTACGGGGCGCAGATCGCGGCGATCCGGCGGCGGGCCGGGGCCGGCAGAAGCCCCGGTACCCCGCCGCGCACCGCCTCTCCGGGCGGCACGCCGCCGCACACCGGGCCGTCCGGCCCCTCGCCGGAGACCGCGCCGCGGCCCGGCACCGCACCACCGAACACCGCACCGAGAGCAGGAAAAGAACGTGCCCACCTCTGACACCCTCACCGGGATCCGCCCGCCGGGCGGCCGTCCCCCGGCCCCGGAAACCGCCGTGGAACCGGATATGAACGCGGTCGTCGGCCGGGACGATCTGCTCTTCGTCACCCTGGACACCCTGCGGTACGACGTCGCCCAGGAGCTGGCGGCGGCCGGGCGCATCCCGCATCTGGCCCGGCATCTGCCCGGCGGCGCCTGGGAGCGGCGGCATGCCCCCGGCAGCTTCACCTACGCCTCCCACCAGGCAATGTTCGCCGGGTTCCTGCCGACCCCGGCGTCCCCGGGGCCCCATCCGCGGCTCTTCGCCGCCCGGTTCGCGGGCAGCGAGACGACCGCGGGCCGCACCTGGGTGTTCGACACCCCGGATCTGGTGTCGGGGCTGGCCGCCGCCGGGTACCGCACGGTGTGCGTGGGCGGGGTCGGCTTCTTCAACCGGCAGGGGCCGCTGGGCTCCGTACTGCCGGGGATGTTCCAGGAGAGCCACTGGGAACCCGAGTTCGGGGTGGCCTCGCCCACCTCCTTCGCGTCCCAGGTCGATCGGGTCGAGGAGATCGTCGCCGGGCTGCCGCGCGAACAGCGGCTCTTCCTCTTCGTGAACGTCCCGTCCCTGCACCAGCCCAACTGGTTCCATCTGCCGGGCGCGACCCGGGAAGCGGGCGACTCCCGCGCCAGCCACGCCGCCGCCCTGGAGTACATCGACCGCCGGATCGGCCGGCTGTTCGCGGCCGCCGCGAGCCGCCGCCGCTGCTTCACGATCGTCTGCTCCGACCACGGCACCACCTACGGCGACGACGGCTACACCGGCCACCGCCTGGGCCACGAGGCCGTCTGGACGGTGCCGTACGCCCACTTCTTCCTCGACCCGCCGGCCGGGGCGCCCGGTGTCCGGCCGGAGGCCGCCGTATGACCACCCCGCCGGCCCCGCGCCCGTACCAGAGCTATGTGTACGCCTACCCGCACAAGACGGCCTACCGGCCGCTCGGCGACCGCCGCCCGGCGCTGCGCTCCCTGTGGGCGGGCGAGCGCAAGGACGCGCTCTCGCTCTATCTGCACATACCGTTCTGCGAAGTGCGCTGCGGCTTCTGCAATCTGTTCACCCGGATCGGCGCGCCCGGAGAACTGACGACCCGCTATCTCGATGCCCTGGACCGCCAGGCCACGGCGGTGCGGGACGCGCTGGGCGACGGGGAGCCGGTGCGGTTCGCGGCGGCGGCCTTCGGCGGTGGGACCCCCACCTATCTGACCGCCGGTGAGCTGGAGCGGCTCTGCGACATCGCCGAGAAGCGGATGGGCGCGGATCTGACGGCCGTGCCGCTCTCCGTGGAGACCTCGCCGTCGACGGCCACCGCCGACCGGCTGGCGGTACTCGCGGCCCGCGGCGCCACCCGGCTCAGCATCGGGGTGCAGAGCTTTGTCGCCGAGGAGGCGAAGGCGGCCGTGCGGCCCCAGCGGGCGGCCGACGTGGCGGCGGCCCTCGGCCGGATCAGGGAGAGCGGCGTCCCGGTCCTCAACATCGACCTGATCTACGGCATCGGCGGCCAGACCGCGCAGAGCTGGCGGTACTCCCTGGACGCCGCGCTCGACTGGCGCCCGGAGGAGCTGTATCTCTATCCGCTGTACGTCCGGCCGCTGACCGGTCTCGACCGGCGGGTCCGGGAGAGCGAGCGGGAGTGGGACGAGCGGCGGCTCGCGCTCTACCGCCAGGGCCGGGACCATCTGCTGGACCGGGGCTACGAGCAGGTGTCGATGCGGATGTTCCGCCGTACGGACGCCCCGGGGGCGGGCGAGGAGCGCGGCCCGGAGGACTACGCCTGCCAGACGGACGGCATGATCGGCCTGGGCTGCGGCGCCCGCTCGTACACCTCCCGGCTGCACTACTCGTTCGACTACGCGGTGGGCGCCGCCGAGGTCCGGGGCATCATCGACGACTACACGCGCACCGAGGACTTCGGGCATGCCGAGGTCGGCTTCGCCGTGGCCGGGGACGAGGCCCGGCGGCGGCATCTGCTGCAGTCCCTGCTCCAGGCCCGGGGGCTGGCGACGGAGGAGTACCGGGAGCGCTTCGGGACCGAGCCCGGGGACGACTTCGCCCCCGAGCTGGCGCGGTTCGCCGCACTGGGCTGGCTGGACCGGGGTGCGCCCGCCGGTCTGCTGAGGCTGGGCCCGGAGGGGCTCGCCCACTCGGACGCGCTGGGCCCCGAGCTGTTCTCCCCCGCCGTGCGCGCCCGGATGGCGGCGTACGAGCCGAAGTGAGGCTTCCGGCCTCTCTTTCCGGAAGAAAGACCCTGGACCGTGGATCTGACCCTGCTCTACCGGGGGCCGCTGGCCTCCTGCGACTACGACTGTCCCTACTGCCCCTTTGCCAAACGGCGGGACAATCCGGAGACACTGCGGGCCGACCGGACCGCGCTGGAACGTTTCTGCGGATGGGTGACCGACCAGGCGGACGACCGGCTTTCGGTGCTCTTCACCCCCTGGGGCGAGGGCCTGGTCCGCTCCTGGTACCGGCGGGCCCTGGTGGACCTCTCCCGGCTGCCCCAGGTGCGACGGGTGGCCATGCAGACCAATCTGAGCTGCCGCACCGACTGGCTGGCCGAGGCCGACCCGGCGAAGGTGGCGCTGTGGTGCACCTACCACCCGGGCCAGACACCGTACGACCGGTTCCTCGGCAAAGCGGGCGAGCTGGCGGACCGGGGGATCCGGTTCAGCGTCGGGATCGTCGGGCTGCCGGAGCACCGGGAGCCCGCCCTGCGGCTGCGCGCCGCGCTGCCGGAGCACGTCTATCTCTGGGTGAACGCGGCGGAGGGGCACACCTACACCGACGCCGAGGCCGCCGGATGGACCGCGATCGACCCGCTGTTCCCCTACAGCCGCCGACCGCACCCCTCGGCCGGACTGCCCTGCCGCACCGGCGAGTCGGTGGTCTCCGTGGACGGTGACGGCACGGTCCGCCGCTGCCATTTCGTCCCGGCGCCGCTCGGCAACCTCTACGACGGCTCCTACCGTTCCGCGCTGCGCCCCCGGGCCTGTCCGCTGGCGGTCTGCGACTGCCACATCGGATACGTCCACCTCGAATCGCTGCCGCTGTACGACGTCTTCGCGGGCGGGGTGCTGGAGCGGATACCGGCGCCCGGGGTGCTCGGCACGGGCCCGGCCCGGCCCTGACCGCCGGGCCCTGACCGCCGGGGCCCAGGGCACCTGGGAATCCCGGAGCGAGCAGGAGGCGGCGGACGTCGGCACCGCGGCCCGGCT
>NZ_JBSFNQ010000070.1:0-39146 GCF_053981115.1 Streptomyces sp. NPDC003691
GTCAGCCGCGCCCACGGCGGGCTCCGCCGGGTCACCGGCCGGATGCCGCGGCGCGGGCCGGGTAGCCGATGTCCGTGAGGCGGCGTACGACATCCTCGTCGGCCTCCGGCAACCGGCCCGCGCCCCCTCCGGCGTACCGGCCCTCTTCCGGTGTGCCGGGCGGCAATGG
This sequence comes from Streptomyces sp. NPDC003691, assembly GCF_053981115.1. Taxonomy (NCBI): domain Bacteria; kingdom Bacillati; phylum Actinomycetota; class Actinomycetes; order Kitasatosporales; family Streptomycetaceae; genus Streptomyces; species Streptomyces sp. NPDC003691. The sequence goes on from NZ_JBSFNQ010000070.1 coordinate 170, forward strand.
GTGGCCTTCCGGAGGCCGGGCCGCGGGTCCGGACCGCGAGTCCGGGCCGTGCCGGGGCCGTCAGGGGGCCGGACATTCCCCGGCCTGCGGCACCTCGGGTCTGCCGAACGCCGCGAACACCAGACCGTCGGAGACCGGGTTCCGGCCCGCCGACTTCGCGTCCGTCGCGTTCACGCTCTGCACCAGCGTCCGCGACAGGTCCCGGGTCGCCGCGACCACCGTGCCGTAGCCGTACCGGCCGCCGGTCTTCCCCCACACCTCCCGTCCGCCCGCCCGGACCACCGAGAGTCCCGCACTGAACGCCGCGGGCGCGCAGGTCGTATGGTCCGGCACCTCCGGGACGGTGAACATCTCCGCCAGCAGCGGCCCCCGCACCACCCGGCCCCGGAACAGCGCCACCAGAAACCGCTCCAGATCGGGCGCCGTCGAGATCAGATCACCCGCCGCCCAGCTCTCCGACGGGTTCCACAAGGTCACGTCCCGCAGCTCCGGCGTCTGCCCCGGCCCGGTCCGCAGCACCTGGTAGCCCCGGTTGTGCGGCCCCCTGATCCGGGCGTCGTCCCCCGGGAGATAGGTGTCCCGCAGCCCCAGCGGCCGTATGATCCGCCGCTCGACCTGCCGCTCATAACTCTCTCCGGTGACCCGCTCGATCAGCAGACCGGCAACCGTGTAACCGATGTTGTGGTACTTCTGCCGGCTGCCCGGGGCGAACTCCGGCCGCTGCGCCACCGCCCGGCGCACCGTCTCCCGGGGGTCCCGGCTCTCGAAGCGGCGCGCATACGCCTCCTCCACGGTCGCCGGCCCGCCCCCGGCGGCGGGGATGCCATGGGTATGGTCCAGCAGCCGGCGTACCGTCACCGAACCGTACGCCGCGGGGATCAGCTCCGGCAGATAGGAGCGGACCGGGGTGTCCAGCCCGATCCGGCCCTCCCCGGCCAGCTGGAGCACCACCGCCGCCACGAACACCTTCGTCACCGAACCGGCCCGGAACCGGCCCCCGGGATCGGCGGGCCGGCCGCTCACCAGGTCCCGGACCCCCGCACTGCCGTGCCACGCCCCGTCCCGCCCACCGACCCGGACCAGCGCCGCCGTCGTATGCGCCGCCGGAAGACCGCGGAGCGCCGCCGCCAGGGCGGCCGCATCGGGCGGCGTGCCACCGGCCGGAACCGCGGCCGCGGCCGGGGTGTGCGCCGGGCCCGGGGGCGCGGCGCCCGCCGTACCGCTCACGGCCGCGAAAGCGAGCACCGCGGCGAGTACGGACCGGCGGCCGGCCCGCCCGCGCCGACGGCCCGGTGGACCCGGCCGACGGGACGGACCGGATGGACCGGACGGGCCGGACAGGCCGGTCGGACCCGGTGGACTCGGCGGACTGACAGGGTTCAGGTTCATGGACGGCTCCCGGACTCCGGACCGCACTGCCACGGCCCGTAACCATCCTGCTGACCAGGGCGTTCGCCCGGATCCCCGGTACGGGGGAAATCCGCCGGGCCGCCGGGGGACCCGGCTCACCCGTGCGGGGGAGACCGTACGGCGGCGGCTCCCCCGCGCGGGGGAGTGGCGCTCCCGGAGGGGGCGGGCGGCGGGCCCGGTCCCGCCCGGCGGAGGACGGCCCGCCGCCCCGGAGCGGCGCCCGGGCCGCTCAGCCGCCCGCGGAAACGTCCGGTTCGCCGGCCCGGACCAGGCCCGACTCGTACGCCCGGATCACCGCCTGCACCCGGTCCCGCAGGCCCAGCTTCGCCAGCACGTTCCCCACATGCGTCTTCACCGTGTGATCACTGACCACCAGCCGCCGGGCGATCTCCGCGTTCGACAGCCCCCGGGCCAGCAACAGCAGCGTCTCCCGCTCCCGGGCGGTCAGCACCGACAGCGGAGAGCCCGAAGGCGACCCCGGCGACCCCGGCGGTTCCGGATCAGGGCCGGGCGCGGGACGCTCCGGCGGCCGGGTGTACGCCTCCACCAGACGGCGCGCCACCGGGGGCGCCAGCAGCGCATCACCCGCGTGCACCACCCTTACCGCATGCACCAGATCGTCCCGCCGTACGTCCTTCAGCAGAAAGCCGCTCGCACCCGCGTGCAGCGCCTCGTACACGTACTCGTCCGAGTCGAACGTCGTCAGCATCACCACCCGGCACCCCGTGCCCGCGACGATCTCCCGGCAGGCGGCGGTCCCGTCGGTACCCGGCATCCGGACGTCCAGCAGCGCCACGTCCCCGCCGCGCTCCCGGACCGCCGCCACCGCGGCCGCGCCGTCGCCCGCCTCCGCGACCACCTCGATATCCGGCTGGGCGTCCAGGATCATCGCGAACCCGCTGCGCACCAGCTCCTGGTCGTCGGCGACCACCACCCTGATCGTCACCCCGGCCCCCCTTCCCCCGGGCGCAGCGGCAGCCGCACCCGTACCTCGAAACCCCGCCCGCCGGGCCCGGCACCGGTCCGGGCCGTGCCGCCGTGGGCCGCCGCCCGCTCCCTGATCCCGGCCAGCCCGTGCCCGCCGCCCCCGCCGGGCCGCGGACCGGCCGGACCGCGGCCGTCGTCGGTGACCCGCACCGTCAGCAGCCCGCCCCGGGCGGACAGTTCCACGGCGGCCGTGCGCGCGTCCGCGTGGCGGACCGTATTCGTCAGGGCCTCCTGCACCACCCGGTACACCGTCGCCCCGACCGCCGCGGGCAGCCCCGGAACCGTACCGTCCGCACTGTCCGTACCGTCCGTCCGGTACGACACGTCCAGACCGCTCTCCCGCACCCGCGCCACCAGCTCCGCCAGCCCGTCCGCGCCGGGCCCGGGCGCCCGCGGCGCACCCCCGGCCCCGGTGTCCGTACCGTCCCTGAGCACCCCCAGCATCCGCCGCAGCTGGTCCATCGCGTCCCGCCCGGCCTCCGAGATGGCGTCGAACGCCGCCTCGGCGCGCTCCGGAGCCGTACGGACCACCACCGGACCCGCCTCGGCCTGGACGACCATCAGGCTCACCGCGTGGGAGAGGACGTCGTGCATCTCGCGGGCGATCCTGGCCCGCTCCCGGGCGGCCGCCTGCTCCGCCTCGATGCGGTTGGCCCGCTCCAGCTGCGCCGCCCGGTCCTCCACCGCCGCCAGATACGCCCGCCGGGTGTCCGTGAACCGGCCGAAGACGAACGCGGCGCCGAGCACGAACAGCGTGAACAGCAGCTCCCGGAGGTCCCCGCCGCGCAGCACCGCGACCGAGAACACGGCGGCCGCCGCGGCGGCCGCCGCGGTCCCCAGGCGCACCCGGGGCGGACAGAGCGCGGCCACCGTGTAGAGGGCGACCAGCGCGGCGTACGGCAGCGGCTGGCCGGGCCCGTCGAAAGCGGCGCCGTACCCCGCGCTCGCCGCGAACACCCCGGCCAGCGCCCCGGCCGGGGACCGGCGCCGCCACAGCAGGGGAACCGCCGTCAGCAGGGTGACCAGATACGCCGGCCAGGTCGCGTCCGGCAGGTGCGGCGCGCGCGGGACGACGAACGGGATCGTCGTCGCCGCCATCACCAGCAGCACCACGGCCGCGTCCACGGTCCGGTGGCCCGGACCGCCGTCCGCAGCGGCCCGCGCCGGGAAGCCCCGCGCCGGGAAGCCCCGTACCGGGAAGCCCCGTACCGGGAAGCCCCGTACCGGGAAGCCCCGCACGGGGAAGGGGAGACGCCCCCGCCGCCCAGCCCGCTCCGTACCCACCCCCCCCGGCCCCCTTCCGTCGTCAGGGCTTGCGGCCGACCGCGCCGTACTGCGCGACGACCGGCGGCAGCGATCCGTCTGCGGCCGGCCGCGGACGCCAGCGGGAGCAGGAGACCATCCCGGGCTCCAGAAGCTCCAGACCGTCGAAGAACGAGGTGATCTCGGCGCCCGTACGGGCCCTGATGGGCGGAGTCGCGTTCTCGTTCCAGAAGGCCATCGCCTCCTTGTTGCCCTCGCCGCCCAGCTCCAGCGTCGGATGGGTGAGGACGAGATGGCTGCCCGGCGGCACCGCGTCCATCAGGGTCCGTACGACATCGCGGGCCACCTCCGTGTCCAGCACGAAGTTCAGGATCCCCAGCATGATCACGGCGATCGGCCGGTCCGGGTCGAGCGTCGGGCGCATCGCGCCCACGATGGAATGCGGATCGTGGGCGTCCGCGTCCAGATACTCCGTACGGCCCTCGGGCGAGGAGGTCAGCAGGGCCCGGGCGTGCGTCAGCACGATCGGGTCGTTGTCGACGTACACGATCCGGGAGTCCGGGGCGATGCCCTGGGCGACCTCGTGGGTGTTGTTGGCCGTCGGCAGCCCCGTACCGATGTCGAGGAACTGGCGGATACCGGCCTCGGCGGTCAGAAAGGTCACCGCCCGGCCGAGGAACGCCCGGTCGGCGCGGGCGACCTCGCCGATGCTCGGATAGAGGCCGGTGACCCGGTCGCCGACCTCGCGGTCGACGGGATAGTTGTCCTTGCCGCCCAGCCAGTGGTTCCACACCCGGGCGTTATGTGCCACATCGGTACGGATCCGCTGGTCGCCGAAAGGGTTGTGCGGGATCCGGGGGCTCTCCTCCGGGCTCATTGCGCTCCTCACTGTTTCCGGTACGGGGCCGTGCGCTCCGGGTACGGGGCGGTGCTCATCGCGCCGGGCGGCCCCCGGTGTCCGGCGGCGGGCCGTCCAGGACCGACCGCAGCACCGCGACCCGGTTGGTGGTGACCGAGTCCACGCCCGCCGCCACCAGCCGCCGCATCGTACGGCGGGTGTCCGCGGTCCACGCCGAGACCAGCAGCCCGTCCGCATGGACCCGGTCCGCCAGCGCCCGGCTCACCAGCCCGAAGCGGTAGTTCAGGGTCCGGGGCCGGAGGGCGTCCAGCAGCACCCGCCGGGGCGGGGCCAGCGAGGTCCAGGTGAGGGCGATCTCCGCGGCCGGATCCGCCTCCCGGACCGCCAGCATCGTCACCGGGCCCGCGCAGTAGTACACCCGCCCGGCCGCGCCGCACTCGCGTACGGTGCCGACCACCGCGCGCACCGCGGCGCGGTCGGCGCCCGGCAGGTCCAGCATTACCCGGGCACCGCCGTCCGCGCCGAGCACCTCCAGCGCCTCGGCCAGCTCGGGGACCCCGCCGCCGGTCAGTCCGGCGACCCGGGCCCGGCTCAGCCGGGCCAGCGGGACGTCCTGCCGCCAGAGGCGTTTCAGCGTGGCGTCGTGCAGCAGCACCGGCACCCCGTCCGCGGTGAGCCGCACGTCGATCTCCACGGCGTCCGCCCCGTGGGCCAGGGCGGAGCGGAGCGAGGCGAGGGTGTTCTCGCGGACGCGGTACGGGTCGCCCCGGTGGGCGACGGCGGCCACGGTGCGCCGCCGCCCCTCGTGCGCGGTACCCGGCGGCCGGGTGCTCGTCGTCATCGGTGGGTCGTGCCCTTCCCGTCCGTCAGCCGCGGGGGGCCGCGAGCCAGGCGGTGGTGTAGGCGTCGATCTCCCCGGCGATCCGGGCCTTGCCGGCCTCGTCGAGGAAGCTCGCCGCCACCGCGTTCTTCGCCAGGTCCGCGACACCGCGCTCGTCGAGTCCGAGGAGACGGGCGGCCACCGCGTACTCGGAGTTGAGGTCGGTGCCGAACATCGGCGGGTCGTCGCTGTTGACCGTGACCAGTACCCCGGCCTCGGCCAGCTGCCGGATCGGGTGGCGCTCGATATCGGTCACGGCCCGGGTGGCGAGGTTCGAGGTGGGGCAGACCTCGACCGGAATGCGGTGCTCGGCGAGATGGGCGACCAGCCGCGGGTCCTGGACCGCGCTGGTGCCGTGGCCGATGCGCTCGGCGCCCAGCTCGGTCAGGGCGTCCCAGACGGTCTGCGGGCCGGTCGTCTCGCCCGCGTGCGGCACCGACCGCAGCCCGGCCGCGACCGCCCGGTCGAAGTAGGGCTTGAACTGGGGCCGGGGCACCCCGATCTCCGGGCCGCCGAGACCGAAGGAGACCAGCCCCTCGGGCCGCAGGTCCACCGCGAGCCGGGTGGTCAGCTCGGCCGCCTCCAGACCGGCCTCGCCGGGGATGTCGAAGCACCAGCGCAGCACCACGCCCAGCTCGGCCTCGGCGGCGGTCCTGGCGTCCTCGATGGCCGCCATGAAGGCCTTCTCGTCGATACCGCGGCGGACCGAGCTGAAGGGGGTGATCGTCAGCTCGGCGTAGCGGATGTTCTGCCGGGCCATGTCCCGGGCGACCTCGAAGGTCAGCAGCCGGACGTCCTCGGGGGTGCGGACCAGGTCGACGACGGAGAGATAGACGTCGATGAAGTGCGCGAAGTCGGTGAAGGTGAAGTACTCGGCGAGGGCCGCCGGGTCGGTGGGGACCCGGGAGCCGGGGTGGCGGCCGGAGAGTTCGGCGACGATGCGCGGTGAGGCGGAGCCGACGTGGTGGACGTGCAGCTCGGCTTTGGGGAGCCCGGCGATGAACGGGCGCAGATCGGACATCGGCGCTTTCTCTCCTGTGATCGGCTGATCGGTGGTACGGCTCCGGCGGAGCCCGGTTCATCGTAGGCCGGGGACGGACGCGAGTCGCGTCCGAAGGGCGTGATGATCGCCGGGCGCGGACCGCCGGGCCGCGGTCCGCGCCGCCCGGGGCAGGTCCCGCCCCCGGCCGTCAGGCCGCCGCCCGCAGCTCCTCCCGGGCCGCCATCAGCGCGAAGCCGAGGAGGTTGAGCCCGCGCCAGCGCAGCGGGTCCGCCGCGCGCTCGTCGTCGGCGGTGAGCCCGATGCCCCAGATCCGGTCCTTGGGGCTCGCCTCGACCAGCACCCGGTCGCCCGTGCCCAGCAGGAAGTCCCGCAGCCCGGGGTGCTGGGCGAACTTGTGCACATTGCCCGTCCGGACGATTCCGGAGCGCTCGCGCCGCCACACCTGCTCGTCGAAACCGCGCACCAGCCCGCCGGCCCGCTTCGCTTCCGCCGGGTGCGTGGCCTCCAGTGCCATCCGCTCGGCCTCCGGATCTCCGAAGAGCCGGGCCTTCGACGCCATCATCCAGTGTTCGGCGGTCGCGTAGCGCTCACCGTCGACCACGAAGGGTGAGTGCCACCACTGGCTGAGGCAACTCGCCGACACCTGTCCGTCGGGGCGCGGCACGGCTCCCCAGAAGAACACGTACTTGACGCGGTCACCCGCCCTGACCTGCGCGATCAGTTCATCCCTGTCCATGCACGCAAGTCTGGCAGCCGCCACGGACATTCCGTAGCGGTATTACGCGCACGACACGACACATGGTCGACCGATTCCGTCGCGTAATCAAAAGGCAACTACGGAATCCCTTGTTGGCGACGTATGGCTCTGTCAGGATCGGCACTCACCTCCCGCTTGTTCCACATTCGAGCGGTGATGGAGTGGACAACGGCGGACGGAGCGCGTGCAATTGCACGCCAGCGACATACGACGGTATTCACTCGACGGCATTCGGGCCGGGACTTACGGAGAGCGTCATGGGTAACCGATTCCAGGTGCTGGACCGCTTCGCGGACGGCGCGCAGTTCATCGGCGGGCAGCCCGGGCCCGGCAGCTCAGGGCGTACCCAGCAGATCGTGGACCCGGCCAGCGGGGACACCGTCCACCGCTACGGGCTGGCCGGGCCCGCCGACGTCGACGCGGCCGTGGCCGCCGCGCGGGGCGCGCTGCCGGGCTGGGCGGGCGCGTCCCCCGCCGAACGCTCCGAGGCGCTGCACCGCTTCGCCGCGGTACTCGCCGAGCGGGCGGGCGACTTCGCCCGGGTGGAGTCCCTCCAGTGCGGCAAGCCCATCAAGCTCTGCACCGAGTTCGACGTGCCCGGCACCATCGACAACACGGCCTTCTTCGCCGGCGCCGCCCGCCATCTCCAGGGCCAGGCGGCCGGCGAGTACAGCGGGGACCACACCTCGTACGTCCGCCGCGAGCCCATCGGGGTCGTCGGCTCGATCGCCCCCTGGAACTATCCCCTCCAGATGGCCGCGTGGAAGATCCTCCCGGCGATCGCCGCGGGCAACACCGTGGTGCTCAAGCCCGCCGAGATCACCCCGCTGACCTCGCTGATGTTCGCCCAGGCGGCCACCGACGCGGGGATCCCCGCGGGCGTCGTCAATGTGATCTCCGGGGCCGGCCGGGACGCCGGGGAGCATCTGGTGAGCCATCCCGACGTCGCCATGGTCTCCTTCACCGGCTCCACCGCCGTCGGCAAGCGGGTCGCGGCGCTCGCCACCGCCTCCGTCAAGCGGCTCCACCTGGAGCTGGGCGGCAAGGCCCCGTTCGTCGTCTTCGACGACGCCGACCCCGAGGCCGCGGTCCAGGGCGCCGTCGCCGGGGCACTGATCAACTCCGGCCAGGACTGCACCGCCGCGACCCGCGTCTATGTCCAGCGCCCGCTGTACGAGCGGGTACGCGAGGGAATCGCCGACACCATGGGCACCGTACGCCTCGGTGATCCCTTCGACCCCGCGACCGATCTCGGGCCGCTGGTCTCCCATGCCCAGCGCGACCGGGTCGCGGACTTCGTGGAGCGGGCCCGGGGCTATGCCACCGTGGTCACCGGCGGCCGGGCGCCCAAGAACGACGGCGCCTTCTATCTGCCGACGCTGATCGCCGACGCGGCCCAGGACAGCGAGATCGTCCAGTCCGAGATCTTCGGCCCGGTGCTGGCGATCCTGCCCTTCGACTCCGACGACGAGGGCATCGCCCTCGCCAACGACACCCCTTACGGGCTCGCCGCCTCCGCCTGGACCCGCGATGTCTTCCGCGCGAACCGGGCCACCCGGGAAATCAAGGCGGGCTGCGTCTGGATCAACGACCACATCCCGATCATCAGCGAAATGCCGCACGGCGGCTTCCGGGCCTCCGGCTTCGGCAAGGACATGTCGTCGTACTCCTTCGAGGAGTACACGCAGGTCAAACACGTCATGTTCGACAACACCGCGGTCGCCGCGAAGGACTGGCACCGCACGGTCTTCGGGGACAGATAGCCGGGCCGCCGCCCGGCGGTACCACTGGGAAAGGGCACAGCGTATGGAACACCACGAGCCCGAGGGCCTGTCCGCCCCTCAACTGGCGGCGATACGGCGCACGCTCACCAGCGGCCGGGGCGCCCTGACCCGGCGCTCGACGCTCCGGGCACTGGGCGCCGGAGTGCTCACCGCGGGCGGCGCCGCGGCCCTCGGCGCCTGCGGTATCCCGCCCGCCAAGCGCGAGGGCGGGGCAGAGGACACCGACGACCGCTCGGCGAAGGAGAAGACCGTCGTCTTCTCCAACTGGACCGAGTACATGGACATCGGCGACGACAAGAAGTCCCGGCCCACCCTCGACGCCTTCACCCGCCGTACCGGGATCAAGGTCAAGTACACCGAGGACATCAACGACAACGTCGAGTTCTTCGGCAAGATCCAGCCGCAGCTCGCCGCCGGCCAGGAGACCGGCCGCGATCTGATCAACGTCACGGACTGGCTGGCCGCCCGGATGATCCGGCTCGGCTGGGTGCAGAAACTGGACCCGTCGCTGCTGCCGAACGCCTACGCCAACCTCTCCCCGCAGTTCCGCCGCCCCGACTGGGACCCGGGCCGGGCCCACTCGTACCCCTGGACCGGTATCTCCACCGTCATCGCCTACAACGCGAAGGCGACCGGCGGGAAGAAGGTCGACTCGGTCAGCCAGCTGCTCGACGACCCCGCGCTCAAGGGCCGGGTCGGCTTTCTCACCGAGATGCGCGACACCATCGGCATGACCCTGCTCGACCTCGGCAAGAAGCCCGGGAGCTTCACCGACGCCGACTACGACGCCGCCGTCGGACGGCTCCAGAAGGGCGTCGACCGGAAGCAGATCCGGCGCTTCCACGGCAACGACTACACCGCCGACCTGTCCAAGGGCGATCTCGCCGCCTGTGTCGCGTGGGCCGGTGACGTCATCCAGCTCCAGGCCGACAACCCGGACATCCGCTTCGCCATCCCCGCCGCCGGCTACATCACCTCCACCGACAATCTGCTGGTCCCGGCGGGTGCCCGGCACCGGGCCAACGCCACCCGGCTGATCGACTACTACTACGAGCGCCCGGTCGCCGCCCGGCTCGCCGCGTACATCAACTACGTCTGCCCGGTCGAGGGCGTCGGCCCCGAGCTGGCGAAGATCGACCCGGCGCTCGCCGGGAACACCCTGATCGTCCCGGACAAGGCCATGGCGGCCAGGTCCCATGCCTTCCGCTCGCTCAGCAGCGAGGAGGAGAAGGCGTACGAGGAGAAGTTCGCCAAGCTCATCGGCGCCTGAGGCAGCAGCAGCCGAGGCGCCCGGGGCACCCGAGTCGCCCGGGACACCCGGCCCGCCGCGGGGAACGGCCCCCGCCCCCGGCCGCCCGGCCCGGCACCGTACGGGCATCCGCGACCGGCCCGGCCCGCTCCCCGGCGCCCGTACCCCGGTCCGGCGAACACCCTCGGCCCGTACCACCCCTCTCCGACGACCCCTGGGACCGCGACCCATGACAGACACCGACACCACCGGCGGCGATGTACGCCTGACCGGGATCAGCAAGGCGTACGGCTCCTTCCAGGCCGTCCACCCCCTCGACCTCACCGTGCCGCACGGCTCCTTCTTCGCCCTCCTCGGCGCCTCCGGCTGCGGAAAGACCACCACCCTGCGGATGATCGCCGGACTGGAGGACCCCTCCACCGGCACCATCCGGCTCGGCGACCGGGACGTCACCGGACTCCCGCCGCACAAGCGCCCGGTCAACACCGTCTTCCAGAGCTATGCCCTCTTCCCGCATCTGACGATCTTCGAGAACATCGCCTTCGGTCTCCGCCGCCGCGGTATCCGCTCGGTGAAGAAGCAGGTCGGCGAGATGCTGGAACTGGTCCAGCTCGGCGACTTCGCGAGCCGCAGGCCGCACCAGCTCTCCGGCGGCCAGCAGCAGCGGGTGGCCGTCGCCCGGGCCCTGATCAACCACCCCCAGGTCCTCCTCCTCGACGAACCGCTGGGCGCCCTGGACCTCAAGCTCCGCCGCCAGATGCAACTGGAGCTGAAGCGGATCCAGACCGAGGTCGGCATCACCTTCATCCATGTCACCCACGACCAGGAGGAGGCCATGACCATGGCCGACACGGTCGCGGTGATGAACGGCGGCCGGGTCGAGCAGCTCGGCGCCCCCGCCGAGCTGTACGAACTGCCGCGCACCACCTTCGTCGCCAACTTCCTCGGCAGCTCCAACCTGATCGAGGCCACCGTCGTCTCGGCCTCCGGCGGCGAGGTCGCCGTCACCGCCGCGGGCACCGCGCTCCGGCTCCCCGCCGACCGCTGCGCCGGAACCCCGGCCGTGGGGGAGAAGCTGCTGGTCGGAGTCCGGCCGGAGAAGATGTCCCTGGTCCACGCCGATGACGCGGCCTCGGTCGACGGTTCGCGGAATCGTTTCACCGGAACCATCCGGGCCGCCGGGTTCATCGGGGTCTCCACCCAGTACATCGTCGACAGCCCCGCGGGCGGCACCCTGGAGGTCTACGTCCAGAACATCGAACGCGACACCCGTCTCACCCCCGGCGCCGAGGTCGTCCTGCACTGGAACCCCGACTTCACCTTCGGGCTCGAAGCGGACCGCGCCATCGACGAGGGCGCCCCCGGCGCCGTCGACACCGCGGATGCTGCCGACACCGCGGAGGCCGCCGGATGACCGCCGCCGCGCCCGCCGCCGCCGGGGCACCGCCGGACGGCCCCGCCGCGGACCGGGATCCCGTCGTCCACAAGGCGTCCGTACGCCGCCGGCTCGTCCCCTACTGGCTGCTGCTCCCCGGCATCCTCTGGCTGCTGGTCTTCTTCGCCCTGCCGCTGGTCTACCAGGCGTCGACGTCCGTCCAGACCGGCTCCCTCGAAGAGGGCTTCCGGGTCACCTGGCACTTCGCCACCTACTGGGACGCCCTCGGCGAGTACTGGCCGCACTTCGTGCGCTCGGTGCTCTACGCGGGCACCGCCACCCTGCTCTGTCTGCTGCTCGGCTACCCGCTGGCGTATCTCATCGCCTTCCGGGCCGGCCGCTGGCGCAATCTGCTGCTGGTCCTCGTCATCGCGCCGTTCTTCACCAGCTTCCTGATCCGGACCCTGGCCTGGAAGACGATCCTCGCGGACGGCGGGCCGGTGGTGGACGTCCTCGACACCGTCGGCTTCCTCGCCGTCACCGACTGGCTCGGCATGACCGACGGCTCCCGGGTGCTCGCCACCCCGCTCGCCGTCGTCACCGGTCTGACGTACAACTTCCTGCCCTTTATGATCCTGCCGCTCTACACCTCGCTGGAGCGGATCGACACCCGGCTCCACGAGGCCGCAGGGGACCTCTACGCCACCCCCGCCGGCACTTTCCGGAAGGTCACCTTCCCGCTCTCGCTGCCGGGCGTGGTCTCCGGCACCCTGCTCACCTTCATCCCGGCCAGCGGTGACTACATCAACGCCGAACTGCTCGGCTCCACCGACACCAAGATGGTCGGCAACGTCATCCAGTCGCAGTTCCTGAGAGTGCTCGACTACCCGACCGCGGCCGCGCTGTCGTTCCTGCTGATGGCCGTTGTGCTGATCATGGTCTCGGTCTACATCAGGCGGGCCGGAACGGAGGACCTGCTGTGACGACTTCCCCGAAGCCGGCGGGCGGCGGTACGGCCCCCCGGAAGGCACCCGGCGGCGCGGGCCCGCTGAAGGCGGCCGGCGGCTGGCTGCGGCGGAACGCCGTGGTCCTCGCGGGCCTGGCCACCCTCGCCTATCTGATCCTGCCCAACGTCGTCGTGATGGTGTTCTCGTTCAACAAGCCCGCCGGGAAGTTCAACTACTCCTGGCGGGAGTTCTCCACCGATGCCTGGCAGGACCCCTGCGGGGTCGCCGACCTCTGCGGCTCCCTCGGGCTGTCCCTGCGGATCGCCTTCTTCGCCACCCTCGGCGCCACCGCACTGGGCACGATGATCGCCTTCGCGCTGGTCCGCTACCGCTTCCGGGCCCGCGGCGCCGTCAATTCGCTGATCTTCCTCCCGATGGCGATGCCCGAGGTCGTCATGGCGGCCTCGCTGCTCACCCTCTTCCTCAACCTGGGGGCCGAGCTGGGCGCCCTGACCGTGCTCATCGCCCACATCATGTTCTGCATGAGCTTCGTGGTCGTCGCGGTCAAGGCCCGGGTGCTCTCGATGGACCCCCGGCTGGAGGAAGCCGCCCGCGACCTCTACGCCGGACCCGTCCAGACCTTCCTCCGGGTGACCCTGCCGATCGCGGCACCCGGTATCGCGGCCGGCGCACTGCTCGCCTTCGCGCTCTCCTTCGACGATTTCATCATCACCAACTTCAACTCCGGCAACACCGTCACCTTCCCCATGTTCGTCTGGGGATCGGCCCAGCGCGGTACGCCCGTCCAGATCAACGTCATCGGCACGGCCATGTTCGTCATCGCCGTACTGATCGTCGTCATCGGCCAGCTCGTCGCCTCCCGGCGGCGCAAGTCCGTCTGACGCCCCCAGAAGGAGTGGAAACCATGGCCCCACGCGCCATGACCGCAACACCCCCGTCCGCCCCCGGCGACCGTGCCGCCACCGCCCGCGCCGCCCGGTCCCTCGCGGACGCCCGCCCCGAGTCGTACTGGCTGGACGACCCGGACCGGCCCGCCGTCCGCCCCGCGCTCACCGGCGACGAACAGTGCGATCTGCTGGTCGTCGGCGGCGGCTACAGCGGGCTGTGGACCGCGCTGATCGCCAAGGAACGCGATCCGGAGTGGGACGTCGTCCTCATCGAGGGCCGGGAGGCGGGCTGGGCCGCCTCCGGCCGCAACGGCGGCTTCTGCGCCGCCTCCCTCACCCACGGCCTCGGCAACGGCATCGCCCGCTGGCCCGGCGAGATCCGGAAGCTGGAGGAGCTGGGCGCCCGCAACCTCGACGCCATCGAGGAGGCCGTCGCCCGTTACGGCATCGACTGCGACTTCGAACGCACCGGTTCCATCGACGTCGCCACCGAGCCCTACCAGGTCGAGGAGCTGGCACAGGCCCACGAGGAGGCACTGCGGTACGGCGTCGGCGCGGACGGACTGGAACTGCTGGACGCCACGGCGATGCGCGCCGAGGTCGACTCCCCGCTCTTCCTCGGCGGGCTGCTGGACCGGCACGGCACGGCGATGCTCCACCCCGCGAAGCTGGCCTGGGGACTGAAGCGGGCCTGTCTGGAGGCGGGCGTACGGATCTACGAGAACACCCCCGGCCTGGAACTCGCGCCCGCCCGCTCCGGCCCCCGGATGGCGGTCCGCACACCCTACGGCCGGATCTTCTCCCGCCATGTCGCCCTCGGCACCAACGTCTTCCCGTCGCTGGTCAAGCGGGTACGCCCGTACACCGTGCCGGTCTACGACTACGCGCTGACCACCGAACCGCTGACGGCGGACCAACTGGCCGCCATCGGCTGGCGCGGCCGCCAGGGACTCGGCGACACCGCCAACCAGTTCCACTACTTCCGGCTCACCGCCGACCACCGGATCCTCTGGGGCGGCTACGACGCGGTCTATCCGTTCGGCGGCCGGGTCAGCGCCGAGATGGACCACCGGCCGGAGACGTACCTCCGGCTCGCCGAGCACTTCTTCCAGTACTTCCCGCAACTGGAGGGCGTCCGCTTCAGCCACGCCTGGGGCGGCGCGATCGACACCTGCTCGCGGTTCTCGGCGTTCTACGGCACCGCGCACGGCGGCCGGGTGGCGTACGCGGCCGGGTACACCGGCCTCGGGGTCGGCGCCACCCGCTTCGGCGCGGAGGTGATGCTCGACCTGCTCGCCGGGGAGGAGACCGAGCGGACCGCCCTGGAGATGGTGCGCACCAAACCGCTGCCGTTCCCGCCGGAGCCGGTGGCCTGGGCCGGGATCGAGCTGACCAAATGGTCCCTGGCCCGGGCGGACGCCAACGGCGGGCGGCGCAACCTCTGGCTGCGGACGATGGACCGGCTGGGGCTCGGCTTCGACAGCTGAGGCCCCGACGGGGCGGCCGTTCGCCCCTCCTTCTTTCCTGCCTGCCTTCCGGCCGCCGGTGGGCCCGCGACCGGTGGCGGCCCGGGTGACGCAGTTCACTACCGATTGGTAGCCGAAGTCGCGTCATAGCCGGGCCACCGCCCCCTCTCCCTCGTGAAGCAGCATCCGCGCACACGAGAGGAAGGCGGCGCGATGACCGGTTCACAGGCCAGGACGGCGGTGGAGTGGCTGGTGTCGGTGGCACCGGACCCCGGCGCCTGCCGGTGGGAGTGGGAGCGGAACCCGCTCGGCGTGACCCTGCTGCCCGCGGGGCGGCGCTGGGACGTACTGATCCTCCCGGGCGAGCTGGGGCACCCGGCCCTCGACGTCCTCGGCCGGCTGACGGCCCGGCCCGGCCCCGTACTCGCCGACTTCGGCGATGCCCGGACGGGGTTCTTCGTACCGCCCGGGACCGCGTCCCGCTGGGTGGGCACCGGTATCCGCGGCGCCGGGCAAGGCACCTGGATCGTCGTCCCCTATCCCGGCCGGGTCACCGGCGGCGGGATCCACTGGCTGGTGCCGCCGGACGGCTCGGGCACCCTGACCGATCCGGCGCTGCTCGAACTCGCGGTGCACGAGGCCGCGGCGGCGCTCGCCCGGGACGGCGGGGAGACCCCGGTCCGACGGCCGGGGCGGGTGCCGGACCCGGGGGGAGCCGGATGAGACCGGGAGGGGAAGTCGGGGACGCCGGGGCCGGAGAGCCGGGGGGCGACGGCAACGGTGACAGTGAAGGCGCGTTGGGACCGGCCCGCGGTGTACGCCGCGGGCCGTAGTCCGGAATGCAGGGCTCCGCGGGAGGCTCCGTGCTGTTCGCGGCAGATACCCCGCGCTGTTCGTCCCGGAAGCCTGGTGCCGTTCGTGCCGGACGCCCGTGCTGTTCGTGCCGGAAGCCTTGACAAGGCTATTGGTCTGGACCAAATTGGCCCTCCCCTGACCCGCTTCCATCCCCCCACTCCTTGGAGGCAGTTGTGGTACGCGCACGCGTCGGATCCACCCGGAGCCGCAGCAGACGCCGCGCCCGCTCCCGGCTCGGCAGATTCCTCGCCGCCACCACGGCGGCCGCCCTCACGGTCACGGCCCTGGTCACCTCCACGACCACCGCCCGCGCCGCCGACGCCGAACTCGCCGTCAACGGCGGCTTCGAGGCCGGGCTCAGCAACTGGAGCTGTACCTCGAACAGCGGCAGCACCGTCACCGCCCCGGTCCGTACGGGCGCCGCCGCCCTCAAGGGCACCCCGGCGGGCTCCGACAACGCCCGGTGCAGCCAGACCGTCAACGTCCAGCCGGGCTCCCTCTACACGCTCAGCGGCTGGGTCCAGGGCGGCTACGTCTATCTCGGAGCCACCGGCACCGGCACCACGGACGTGTCCACCTGGACCCCCGCGGCCGCCACCTGGCAGAAGCTCTCCACCACCTTCCGCACCGGCCCCGCCACCACCTCCGTCACCATCTACACCCACGGCTGGTACGGCACCCCCGCCTACCACGCCGACGACATCTCCCTCTTCGGCCCCTCCGGCGGACCGGTCACGATCCCCACCGCCCCCACCGGCGTGACCGCCGGCTCACCGACCTCCACCGCCGTCCCGCTGGCCTGGAACCCGGTCTCCGGAGCCACCGGCTACCACGTCTACCGGGGCGCCGACCGAGTCGCGTCCTCCGCCTCGGCCTCCGCGTACGTCACCGGACTGACCCCCTCCACCACGTACGACTTCGAGGTCACCGCCGTCAACAACGCGGGCGAGTCGCCGCGGTCCGCCGCCGTACGGGTGACCACCACCAGCGGCGGGGGCGGTGACGGCGGGCTGCCGCCGCACGCGCTCGTCGGCTATCTGCACGCCAGCTTCGCCAACGGCTCCGGATACACCCGGATGGCCGATGTCCCCGACTCCTGGGACGTCATCAACCTCGCCTTCGGCGAGCCCACCTCCGTCACCTCCGGCGATATCCGCTTCAGCCTCTGCCCCGTGCGGGAGTGCCCGAACGTCGAGTCGGTCGCCGACTTCAAGACCGCCATCAAGGCCAAGCAGGCGGCGGGCAAGAAGGTCCTGATCTCCATCGGCGGCCAGAACGGCCAGGTGCAGCTCGCCTCCACCGCCGCCCGGGACGCGTTCGTCACCTCCGTCTCCCGGATCATCGACGAGTACGGTCTCGACGGTCTCGACATCGACTTCGAGGGCCACTCGCTCTCGCTGAACACCGGGGACACCGACTTCCGCTCCCCGACCACCCCCGTGATCGTCAATCTGATCTCGGCGGTCAAGACGCTGAAGGCCCGGTACGGCCCGAAGTTCGTGCTCACCATGGCGCCCGAGACCTTCTTCGTCCAGCTGGGCTACCAGTTCTACGGCTCCGGCCCCTGGGGCGGCCAGGACCCGCGGGCCGGCTCCTATCTGCCGGTCATCCACGCCCTGCGCGACGACCTCACCCTGCTCCATGTCCAGCACTACAACTCGGGCCCGATCATGGGCCTCGACAACCAGTACCACACCATGGGGAACGCGGACTTCCATATCTCCATGACCGACATGCTGCTCACCGGCTTCCCGGTGGCCGGGAACACCGCACGGATGTTCCCGCCGCTGCGGCCCGAGCAGCTCGCCATCGGTATGCCCGCGTCCACCCAGGCGGGCAACGGCCACACCCCGCCCGCCGAGATCAACAAGGCGCTCGACTGCCTGACCAAGCGGGTCAACTGCGGCTCGTACCAGACCCACGGCACCTGGCCCGCGCTGCGCGGACTGATGTCCTGGTCGATCAACTGGGACCGCTTCAACCAGTTCGAGTTCTCGCGGAACTTCGACGCCTACCGCTGGGGCTGATCCGGCGGACCGCCGGGTTCCGCCGGTTCCGGTCCGACGGCCGGTACCGGCGGGTCCGGCAGCCCGGCCCGTTCGGGCACCCCGGCCGGTTCGGGCAGTTCCGGCGGTTCCGGCGGGAACAGCAGCAGAAGCAGCGCACCGAACAGGCACCAGCTGCCGATGACGTCCAGCGGCCAGTGGTAGCCGCGCAGCACCAGACCGATGCCCGTCGCCAGGGTCAGCATCCCGGCGGCGGGCATCGCCCATACCCGGGCCGCGGGCGGCAGGAAGGGCCGGAGCAGCAGCGCGGCCACGCCGAACGCGACCAGTGCGGTGGCCGCATGGCCCGAGGGGTAGTAGCCGGTCGCCTCGGTGAGCGGCCCGGGCCGGCCGACGAGCGCCTTGAGCGGGACGACGGCGGCGGGTACGGCGGCGATGGCGAGGACCGCGCGCGCCGCCGCGTATCCCGGGCCGGACGTGTATCCCGGGCCGGATACGTGCCCCGGCGCCCGGCCGGTCACCCGGACCCCGTCGGCCGTCCGGCACTCGTCGGTCACCCGGCGCTCGTCGGCCGTCCGGTCTCCGTCGGTCACCCGGTCTCCGTCGGTCACCCGGTCCGGCCCGGTCGCCTGCGCCCCGCCGGATGCCGCCCGGCGGGCACGGCGCGCGCCGCGCGCACGCTGGAGTGCGAAGCCCAGTGCGACGGCCAGCACCGGCAGCGCGACCTGGAGGTTGCCCAGGTCGGCGAGGAGTTCGGTGACGGGCCGGGGTCCGTGCCCGGTGACGGCCCGGGAGATCCGTTCGTCGAGGGAGCGCAGGGGCCCGCCCGCGGCGACCTGCCAGGTGACCAGGGCGAAGAGCAGCAGCAGGGCGATGGCCGCGGTACATCGCAGCGGCCCGCCGGAAAGGCCGGTACGGCCCGGCGGATACGGAAATGCCGGCTGCCTCGGAACAGGGGGGGTAGTTCCGAAACAGCCGGCCGGACCGGGCCGCCGCGCGCCCCGGGGGGTTTGGGGCGAGCGGCCATCCGATCGGTGAGGAGTCCCGGAACCCAGGGCTCCGGTGCCGTGCGCGAAGGCACGCGAGGAACAGTGCTGGGGAGGCGCTGTTCCGGTCTCGCCCGCGGCGAACCGCGGGCGGGGTGTTTCTCTCATCCTGCAGAAACCGTACGGCAGTGGTCGGACGGGGGACAGGCGGATCGCGATCCCGCCACAGCTTCTTCACAGGCCCTGCCGGTAACCGTCCGGTCGTTCGGCGAGGCCGTCGCGGAACCGGCGAAGGCCCTGGCGAGGGGGGCTCGCCAGGGCCTTCGGCCGCTGGTCACGGGGCTGTCCGCCGACCGCCCGCGGCGGGGTGCCGGACGGGCGGCCGGCCCGTGACCGGCGGCCGCTCGGGGGACGGCGCCGGGTCGTCCCGAATGCGGCGCCGGAGTCCCGGAGAGGGCCGGGTGGGGACCCGGCCCGGATTACCGGGCTGTGGCGCCCGGTGGACCCTCAGAGCGCGGCGAACGCCTGCTCCAGGATGTCCAGGCCCTCGTTCAGCAGGTCCTCGCCGATCACCAGCGGCGGCAGGAAGCGCAGCACGTTGCCGTAGGTGCCGCAGGTCAGCACCAGCAGGCCCTCGGCGTGGCAGGCCTTGGCGAGCGCCCCGGCCTCGGCCGCGGCGGGCTCCTTGGTGGCGCGGTCCTTCACCAGCTCGATGGCGATCATGGCGCCGCGGCCCCGGATGTCACCGATGAGCTCGTACTTCTCCGCCATCGCCGAGAGACGGGCCTTCATGACCTCCTCGATGCGCCGCGCCTTGGCGTTGAGGTCCAGCTCCTTCATGGTCTCGATGGAACCGAGCGCGCCCGCGCAGGCGACCGGGTTGCCGCCGTAGGTGCCGCCGAGGCCGCCCGCGTGCGCGGCGTCCATGATCTCGGCGCGGCCCGTGACGGCGGCCAGCGGCAGACCGCCCGCGATGCCCTTGGCGGTGGTGATCAGGTCCGGGACGATGCCCTCGTCCTCACAGGCGAACCACTGGCCGGTACGGCAGAAACCGGACTGGATCTCGTCCGCGACGAACACGATGCCGTTGTCCTTCGCGAACTGCGCGATCGCGGGCAGGAAGCCCTTGGCCGGCTCGATGAACCCGCCCTCGCCCAGCACCGGCTCGATGATGATCGCGGCGACGTTCTCGGCCCCGATCTGCTTGCTGATCTGGTCGATGGCCTGCGCGGACGCCTCGGCACCGGCGTTCTCGGCACCGGTCGGCCAGCGGTAGCCGTAGGCCACCGGCACCCGGTAGACCTCGGGGGCGAACGGGCCGAAGCCCTGCTTGTACGGCATGTTCTTGGCCGTCAGCGCCATGGTGAGGTTGGTGCGGCCGTGGTAGCCGTGGTCGAAGACGACGACCGCCTGGCGCTTGGTCCAGGCGCGGGCGATCTTCACGGCGTTCTCGACGGCCTCGGCGCCGGAGTTGAACAGCGCGGACTTCTTGGCGTGGTCGCCCGGGGTCAGCTCGGCGAGCGCCTCGGCAACCTCCACGTAACCCTCGTACGGCGTCACCATGAAGCAGGTGTGGGTGAAGTCCGCCAGCTGGGCGGAGGCCCGGCGTACGACGGCCTCGGCGCTGGCGCCGACGCTGGTCACGGCGATGCCGGAGCCGAAGTCGATCAGACGGTTGCCGTCGACGTCCTCGATGATTCCGCCACCCGCGCGGGCCGTGAACACCGGCAGCACGGAGCCGACGCCGGCGGCCACCGCGGCGGTCCGGCGGGCCTGGAGCTCGACCGACTTCGGGCCGGGAATGGCGGTGACGACGCGGCGCTCCTGCGGAATCGCAGTCATGAGGGGCTCCTGGGGATGTTCGGGAGTGGGGGTGATCAGAGGGTTCGTCCGACTCGTTCTGACTCGTCATGCGCAGGTTAGGGCCGGGGGCGGGCCGTGGGCATGCGCCGTTCGGGAGTGTTGGCGAAGGGCCCCTTGTCCACGCCGGACATAGCCGGGTCCGGCCCGGCGGTGCCGCTACGGCCCCCGCGGCGGCGGCGCATCGGTGAACTCCCCGCTCCGGGGCACTAGATTGGGCCGCACAGAGGCGGGCCTGGCTGGTCAGGGGGCAGCGGTTCATGGACAGGGATTCCTCGGGCACTTCGGGTGCCCCGGGCGCTCACGAGGCATACGGATCACAGGGCGCGCACGGCGCGGGCGCGCGGCCCGCGCCGCTGCCGCCGCCGATGCCCGCCCAACCGCCCGGTCCGGGACCGGCCCGGGCGGCGGTCCCGGGCCCGTCGGGCCCCGGATTCCCGGCCGTCCCGGGCCACGCCCCCGTCACCCGCCCGGCCGTCGCCGACTGGCTGCGCACCCCCCGCCCCCCGGCCGCCCCCGGCATCTGGCGCCCGGGCCATGTCCCCCGCCCGGACGAGGCCCCCGACCTGGTCCCCGGCCGCCAGCTCCTCAGCGGGGCGCTGATCGCGTTCCTGGTGGGGTGGCTGCTGTGGTCGCTGCTGTGGAACGGGTTCCTGGAGGGGTGGTGGATTTTCATCACCGACTGGTGGGAGCTGCCGATGGAGTGGCTCGTACCCGATGCGTGGACCGCCCCCGGACACGGCTCCTTCGATTTCTACGTCGCGATCACCTACCTCTACTACGGCCTGGTGATCGGCGGTATCGCCGTGGCGATGGGCCGGGTGGGGAACTGGGCCGAGGTCTGGCAGCGGTACGGCGTACCGCTCTGGCCGCTGTTCTTCGTGGTGCAGGGCGTCTGGCGCGAAATGCCCCGGGTGGACTGGCTGACCTGGGTCTCCAATCTGTACTACGTGCTTCTGGTGGCGACCGTCGTCGCCGTGGTGGGACGGATCGGTACCTGGCCCGCCGTCCGCCGCAGGCTGGACGGAGCCCCCGCCGAGCCGCCGCAGGCGGAACTCCGCCAGGACCCCACCACCTGGCCCGAGCTCCGCTCCGCCGGGCTCGCCGACGCCGCCGAGAGCCTCACCCGGGCGGTCCACGGCGGCACCCTCGGCGATGTCGACTACGCCCGGATCCGGCGTGCCTGGCAGGGGGTGAGCGCCCGGCCCGACCGGCTCGCGGCCTTCACCGGAGCCGTCCGCGACCACGGCCCGGCCGCCTGTGCCCATCCCTCCGGCGTACGGGACCTCCCGGTCCGCAGTGCCCTGCACGACCTCGCCACCGGCCAGGTCCGGATCGGTACGGCGGTCGACAGCGAGCGCAACCCGTACCCGCGCCGTACCACCGGCGTCGCCCTCGACCCCGCGCTCCTCGGCACCTCGCTGCTCGCGGTCGGCCCCTCCGGCTCGGGCAAGAGCGTCCGGCTGATGCGGCCCGTCGTCGAGTCGCTCTGTCTGCACGCGCTGGCCAACCGCGCGGCCGTCGTCGCCGTGACCGCCTACGGCTCCGGGCTCGCCCCCGACGATGCCTTCGACCTGGTCATCGGTGTCGGCCGCCCCGGATCGACGCACGATCTCGACCTCTACGGCGGCGCCGACGACCCCGACGAGGCGGCCCGTACCCTCGCCGAGGCGCTCGTCGGCGATCTGGCCGCGACCCTGCCCGGCGGCGACGGCCGGCGGGCGGCGACCGCGCTGGCCCAGCTGATCGGGCCGTACCGCAGTGTCCACAGCCGCTTCCCCGCCGTCCCCGAGCTGCGGGAACTGCTGAGCGGCTCGCCCGCCGCGTTCGGCGGGCTGCGGACCGCGCTGGAGACCCGGGGCGGGCCCGAGGCCGCGGCCCAGCTGCGGGAGCTGGACGCCCGGGAGCGGCAGTCGGCGCGCACCGACGACATCGGGGTCCTGCTCGCCGAGCGGATCGCCTTCCTCGACCGGCCCGCCTTCGCCGGCTCCTTCCGTACCGACGGCAGCGGGCGCCAGTTCTCGCTGCGCGCCGTCGAGCACCCCCTGCGGGTCCGGATCGACCTGCCCGAACGCGGCCATGCGGAGGCGTCCAGGATCGTGGCGCGGCTGGTGCTCGCCCAGTTCGCCGAGGCGGCCCCGGCCCGGTCCGACCGTTCCCTGTTCGCCGCGCTGGTCCTGGACGACGCCACGTACACCGTCACCGCCGACTCCGTCCGGGCCGTCCAGCGGCTGCGCTCCGCCAACGCCGGAGTCGTCCTGGCCCTGCGCACCCTGGAGGACGTCCCGGAACAGCTCCGCGGACCGCTGCTGGGCGCGGTGGGCTGCCGGATGGCGTTCTCGGGGCTGGCCCCGTGGGACGGCAACCGGTTCGCCGAGGCATGGGGCACGGAGTGGGTGCAGACCCGCGATGTCACCAACCGGCAGATCATCTCCGACGAGCCGCTGACCAAGGCACTGCACATGATGCGCCGCCTGGTCACCGGCCGGGCGGCGACCGCGGAGGCGGTCACCGTCCGCGAGGTGGAACGGGCCCGCTGGTCCGCCTCGGACCTGGCCCACCGGGTCCCCGCGGGACATGCGGTGCTCTCCCTGACGACGGTCGCGGGCGACCACACGCCACCACTCCTGGTCGACCTGCGCACCTGAACGGCCGCGCCGCGCCCGGTCCGCTCCGGGGCCGCTCGGCGACGCTGCCCCGGGGCTGCCCGTGACGGGGCCGGGGCCGGGACCGCCGCGAGCCCGCGCCGGTCCCGGCTCCCCGGCGGCGGCCCCGGACCACCCGCCCCCAGGGCAGCCGTGCCCCGGGCCGGGCGGCCGTACCCCGGGCTGCCGGACTGCTACGGGCTGGCAGAATCGGAGCAGGCCGTTCATACGCGACGGCGCACTGCCCCCGCAGTGCTCCCCGTGCCGCGCTCCGCCCGGCGCACCACCCGAAGGGCCCGCGGTCCCATGCCCCCCACCCTCGCCAATCTGGTCCAGCATTCGGCGCTCAAACTCACCGTGCGGTCCGGCGAGGACGAGCTGGACCGGGAGGTGCGCTGGGCGCACGTCAGCGAGCTGGCCGACCCGGTCCCGTATCTCGAAGGCGGGGAGCTGCTGCTCATCACCGCCATCACCCTCGACGTCCACGACCCCGAGGCCATGCGGCGCTATATCCGCAGGCTGTCGGAGGCCGGGGTCGTCGGGCTCGGGTTCGCCGTCGGCGTCCACCACGACGCCGTACCGGACGCCCTGCTGGAGGCGGCCCGGGAGGCCGGGTTCCCCCTGCTGGAGGTGCCCCGCCGGACGCCGTTCCTCGCCATCGGCAAGGCGGTCTCGGCGGCCATCGCGGCCGACCAGTACCGCGCGGTGACCGCGGGCTTCGCCGCCCAGCGGGAACTGACCCGGGCGGCGCTCTCGGGCGGCCCCGCCGCGGTCCTCACCCGGCTGGCCGGGTACGTCGACGGCTGGGCCGCGCTCTACGACACCTCCGGCGCCGTCGTCGCCGCCGCACCCGACTGGGCGGCCCGCCGGGCGGCCCAGCACTCCGCCGACGCCGGGCAGCTGCGGGAGCGCTCCGCACCCGCGAGCGCCGTCGTCGCCGACCCCGGCACCGGCGACGACCGGATCGAACTCCAGTCACTGGGCACCGGGCGCCGGGTCCGGGGCGTGCTGGCCGTGGGCACCGCCGCACCCCTCGGCACCGCCGGACGGTACGCCGTCCACTCCGCCGTCGCCCTGCTCACCCTCGCGACCGAACGCTCCCGCTCCCTCCGCCGCGCCGAACACCGGATCGGCGCCGCCGTGCTGCGAATGCTGCTGGCGGGGCACCCGGACGACGCCCGTACGGTCGCGGGCGATCTGTACGACACCCTCCTCGACGCGCCGTTCCGGGTGCTGGTCGCCGAACCGGCCGACCCCGCGGCACCGGACGCCGGGGAGACCCTCGGAGCCCTGGCCGAGGCACTGGAGTCCGCGGCCTCCCGGGCCGGCGAGGCCGTCGTCGCCGTGGAGGAGCCGGGACCGCGCCTGGTGGTGCTGGCCGCCGACGGGGGAGCGGTAGCGGAGGCCTGTGCCGAGTACGCGACGGACGGACCGGGGGCCGGGACGGAGCCGCCGCTCCACCTGGGGCTCTCCGCCGCCACCCCGGCCGGTTCGGGCCCCGGCGCGGCCCCGGCCGCCCACCGGGAGGCCGAACAGGCACTGTCCGTTGCCCGGCGCCGGAACCGCGCCCTGGTCGAGCACGGCGAGCTGGTCGCGGGCTCGGTCCTGCCGCTCCTCGCGGACGACGCGGTACGCGCGTTCGCCGACGGGCTGCTGCGGCCGCTGTACGAACACGACGCGACGGGCCGCGGTGATCTCGTGGCGTCCCTGCGGGCCTGGCTCTCCCGGCACGGTCAGTGGGACTCGGCGGCGGCCGACCTGGGAGTCCACCGCCATACGCTCCGCTACCGGATGCGGCGCGTGGAGGAGCTGCTCGGCCGCTCCCTGGACGACCCGGACGCCCGGATGGAGCTGTGGCTCTCCCTGAAGGCGACGGAACCCCCGCCGCGCGCCTGACGCCCGCCCCGGCGCGGCCCCTCCGGGACTGCCCCGCGCCGCCGACCGCCCCCACGGGGCTTCCTCTCCTCCGGTACGCCCGGGCCCGGCCGCTCCCCACGGGAGGCGGCGCCGCGGACGAGCCGCCCCGGTGACGAGCCGCCGCCACCGCCCGGCGGCGTACCCCACGCATCCCCGGGCCGCGCCCGCATGCCCGCGCCCGCCCGTCCCCCGCCCACCTCACCCGCAGCGGAGCCGCTGCCCGTGACGGCCCGGGCCGGACGTCTCCTCCCCTCGCCCGGGTCCGAAAGCCGCTGGTTTCTGCCCGATGGCGGGCAGAAACCTTGGCAGGGAATGGCGTCAGTACCTAAAGTCCTCTTCGTTGCTGACGTTCGGTCTTCCGGGACCGCTCCGCCGCCACCCTTCTCGCCGTATCCCCCCTTACCTCCCCACCAGGACGCCCGGCTCTGCCCGGAACCGTCCGGGCACTCCAGTGAAGGACCTCGATGACCCGACCCGCTCCCGCCGTGAGCGCTTCCGCCGCCGGTGCCGAACCGGCCCTCCCGCCCCCGCCCCCGCCCCCGGGCGCTACGGGGTCCACAGGCTCCGCGCCCCCCGCCGCACGCCGGATCACCGGTGCCGTCTGGGGCGCGCTCGCCATCGTGTACATCGTCTGGGGATCGACCTACCTCGGGATCGCCGTCACCGTCGAGACCATGCCGCCGTTCCTCTCGGCCGGGGTGCGGTTCGCGCTGGCCGGAGTGCTCCTCGGGGCGATCGTCGCCTGGCGGCAGGGGCCCGCCGCGCTCAAGGTCACCAGGGCGCAGCTCGGTTCCGCCGTCTTCGTCGGACTGCTGCTCCTGCTCGGCGGCAACAGCCTGGTCGTGCTCGCCGAGACCGCCATTCCCTCCGGGCTCGCCGCGCTGCTCGTCGCCATCGTGCCCGCCTGGGTGGTGGTGCTGCGCCGGGCCGCCGGTGAGCGGCCGGGCGGCCGGGCGTACGCGGGAGTCGCCATCGGGCTCGGCGGGCTCGCGGTCCTCACCCTGCCCGGGCTCAGCGGCGATGTCCGCCTCTGGGGCGTGCTGATCGTGATTGCGGCCACCGTGAGCTGGTCGGTCGGTTCGTTCTTCTCGTCGCGGATACCGATGCCGGGCAACCCCTTCGCGGCCAGCGCCTACGAGATGGTCGCGGGCGGTATCGGCTGTGCCCTGGTCGGGCTCGGCCGCGGCGAGCACCTCGGCTTCTCGGTGGCCGAGGTCTCCACCCGCTCCTGGCTGGCCCTCGCCTATCTGGTGGTCTTCGGGTCGCTGGTGGCATTCACCGCGTACGCCTGGCTGCTGCACTCCGCGCCGCTGTCGCTGGTCGCCACCTATGCGTACGTCAACCCCGTCGTCGCCGTATTCCTCGGTGCCGTGTTCCTCAGCG
The DNA here is from genome assembly GCF_053981115.1 of Streptomyces sp. NPDC003691. NCBI lineage: Bacteria > Bacillati > Actinomycetota > Actinomycetes > Kitasatosporales > Streptomycetaceae > Streptomyces > Streptomyces sp. NPDC003691. The sequence continues at coordinate 26,710 of NZ_JBSFNQ010000070.1, forward strand.
AGCCCGTGACCTGGCCCATCCTCCTGGGCGGCGGGATCGTGGTGGCCGCGGTCTGTCTGATCGTCAGCACCGAGCGGCGCGGCTGAACCGCCCTCCGGCCGGTGGGGGCGGCGGCACCGCGGGCCCTCCCGCCGAGAGCTCACGGCCCGGCCCCGCCTCCGCCTTCGTTCCCGTCGCCCGGAAGCCACGGTCCGGAGCCGCCCCCGCCCCGGGGCCGACGGCCTCGGACCGCCCCGCCGGAGGCCGTGCCCCCGGGGGCACGCCGGGGCTCACGCTCCGCTCCCGCCCCCGCCCGGAGGCCACGGTCCGCCCCGTACCCCCTCACCCACCACCCCGACGCGCCAAACCGTCAGGACCCCGGCGTCGACCACTCCACCCCGGACAAACGACCCGGCCCCTTTCCGCGCCTACCGTGGGGGCACCAACCGCATCTCCATCTCCATCTCCTACCTCGGAAGGGCCGGGACATGACCTCCACCCACGCCTTCTGGCTCGCCGGCCGCCAGGCCACCGGTGAGACCTCGTTCGACGTCACCAACTCGTGGGACGGGCGGCTCGTCGGCACGGTCTCCGTACCGACCGAGGAGCAGGTCGAGGAGGCCGTCGCCGCCGCGTACGCGGTGCGCGACGAGTTCGCCGCCACCCCCGCCCATGTCCGGGCCGCGGCCCTCGACCATGTCTCGCGCCGTCTCGCCGAGCGCACCGAGGAGATCGCGCAGCTCATCTCCGCGGAGAACGGCAAGCCCATCAAGTGGGCCCGCGGCGAGGTCGGCCGCGCCGTATCCGTGTTCCGGTTCGCCGCCGAGGAGGCCCGCCGCTTCAACGGCGGCGAGGCGCAGCGGCTGGACACCGACGCCGGCGGCGTCGGCCGGCTCGCGCTCACCCGCCGGGTGCCGCGCGGTGTCGTCCTCGGTATCGCGCCGTTCAACTTCCCGCTGAACCTGAGCGCCCACAAGGTCGCCCCGGCCATCGCGGTCGGCGCGCCGATCATCCTGAAGCCCGCCCCGGCGACCCCGATCTCCTCGCTGATCCTCGGCGAGCTGCTGGCCGAGACGGAGCTGCCGGCCGGTTCCTGGTCGGTGCTGACCGTTCCCAACGAGCGGATGCCCGCCCTGGTCCAGGACGAGCGGCTGCCCGTGATCTCCTTCACCGGCTCCGGCCCGGTCGGCTACGCGATCATGGACTCGGTGCCCCGTAAGCACACCACCCTGGAGCTGGGCGGCAACGGTGCGGCCGTCGTCCTCCCCGACTGGTCCTCCGAGGCCGACCTGGACTGGGCCGCGAGCCGGATCGCGACCTTCTCCAACTACCAGGGCGGCCAGTCCTGCATCTCCGTCCAGCGGGTGATCGCGGACGCCTCCGTCTACGAGCGGCTCGTCCCGAAGATCGTCGCGGCCGTCGAGGCCCAGGTCACCGGTGACCCGTCCGACGCCGCCACCGATGTCGGCCCGCTGGTCAGCGAGGACGCCGCCCGCCGGGTCGAGTCCTGGGTCGACGAGGCCGTCGCCGCGGGCGCCTCCCTGCTGACCGGCGGCAAGCGCGACGGCGCCACCTACGCCCCGACCGTGCTCGCCGATGTCCCGGCCGGGACCACGATCTCCTGCGAGGAGGTCTTCGGACCGGTGCTGACCGTCACCCGGGTGGAGGGCGAGGAGGCCGCCTTCGCGGCCGTCAACGACTCCAAGTACGGTCTTCAGGCGGGTGTCTTCACCCACGACGTGCAGACCGCGTTCCGCGCCCACCGGGCGCTGGAGGTCGGCGGCGTGATCGTCGGGGACGTACCCTCTTACCGTGCGGACCAGATGCCGTACGGCGGCGCCAAGCAGTCCGGCGTCGGCCGTGAGGGCGTCGCGTACGCGATGGACGACTACACCTACGAGCGGGTGCTGGTACTCACCGGCCTGGCCCTCTGAGGCCCGCTCCCTCCAGGCCCGGCGGCCGGAGCCCTGCTGTGCGGGGGCTCCGGCCGCCGTGTTTTCCCCGCCCGCGCCTGCCGCACCCGCCCCGCTCCACCGCGCCCGCCGGTCCCTCCGTCCGCCGCCCACCGCGCGCACCGATCCCACCGCGCATCCCGCCCGCCGCCCACCGATCCCACCGCGCCCGTGTCCCGCTCCCCGGCGGGCCCGACACCACCCGTGGAACAGGGCCCGGGCCGGACCGGCCGGACGTCGCCCGACCGGATCCGGCGGGATGGTGTACCCGCCGGGCATCGGGTAGTACGAAGGTGTACGAGCGAGTACGAGTCAGTAGCACCGGCCGGTAGCGCCGCCCGGGCCCGACGGCCCGGCCGGGCCCGCCCGGCCGCATCCGGCGACGCCCGCACCCCGATACCGCGGCGAGGTGGACCTCATGACCGCACCACTGGAGAAGAACCGGCCCCCCAAGGTCACCGAGCGAGAGGCCCGGCAGGTCGCCGAGGCCGCCCGCGAGCAGGACTGGCGCAAGCCGAGCTTCGCCAAGGAACTGTTCCTCGGACGGTTCCGGCTGGACCTGATCCATCCGCACCCCCTCCCGGCCGGCGAGGACGCCCGGCGCGGCGAGGAGTTCCTCTCCAGGCTGCGCGCCTTCTGCGAGACATCGGTGGACGGCGCGCTGATCGAACGGGAGGACCGGATCCCCGACGAGGTGATCGACGGGCTGCGGCAGCTGGGCGCGCTCGGTATGAAGATCGACCCCAAGTACGGGGGCCTCGGCCTCACCCAGGTCTACTACAACAAGGCGCTCGCCCTCGCCGGCTCCGCCAGCCCCGCGATCGGCGCCCTGCTCTCCGCCCACCAGTCCATCGGCGTACCGCAGCCGCTGAAACTCTTCGGCACCCAGGAGCAGAAGGACGCCTTCCTGCCCCGGCTCGCCCGCCACGACATCTCCGCGTTCCTGCTCACCGAGCCGGACGTGGGCTCCGACCCGGCCCGGCTGGCCACCACGGCCCTGCCCGACGGCGATACGTACGTCCTCGACGGCGTGAAGCTGTGGACGACCAACGGAGTCGTCGCCGACCTCCTGGTGGTGATGGCCCGGGTACCGAAGTCGGAGAACCACCCCGGCGGGATCACCGCCTTCGTCGTCGAGGCGGACAGCGAGGGCATCACGGTCGAGCACCGCAATGCCTTCATGGGGCTGCGCGGGCTGGAGAACGGCGTCACCCGTTTCCACCGGGTCCGGGTTCCCGCGGCGAACCGCATCGGACCCGAGGGCGCCGGTCTGAAGATCGCCCTCACCACCCTCAACACCGGCCGGCTCTCGCTGCCCGCGATGTGCGTCGGCGCGGGCAAATGGTGTCTGAAGATCGCCCGCGAATGGTCCGCCGTCCGCGAGCAGTGGGGCAGGCCGGTCGCCCGCCACGAAGCCGTCGGCGCGAAGATCTCCTTCATCGCGGCCACCACCTTCGCCCTCGAAGCCGTGGTCGACCTCGCCTCCCAGATGGCCGACGAGGACCGCAACGACATCCGGATCGAAGCCGCGCTCGCCAAGCTCTACGGCTCCGAAATGGCCTGTCTGATGGCCGACGAACTGGTCCAGATCCGCGGCGGCCGCGGTTTCGAGACCGCCGGGTCGCTGGCCGCCCGCGGCGAACGCGCGGTCGCCGCGGAGCAGCTCCTGCGCGATCTGCGGATCAACCGGATCTTCGAGGGCTCCACGGAGATCATGCATCTGCTGATTGCCCGCGAGGCCGTCGACGCCCATCTCAAGGTCGCCGGGGAGCTGATCGAACCGGACACCCCGCTGAGTGACAAGGCGAAGGCGGGCGCCCGGGCCGGTGCCTTCTACGCCCGCTGGCTGCCGCAGCTCGTCACCGGGCCCGGCCGGCTCCCGACCTCGTACCAGGAATTCCATCCCGCGGGCCATCCCGACCTCGCCACCCATCTGCGGTACGTGGAACGCACTTCGCGCCGGCTCGCCCGCGCCACCTTCCTCGGGATGGCCCGCTGGCAGGGCCGGATGGAGACCAAACAGGGCTTCCTCGGCCGGATCGTCGACATCGGCGCCGAACTCTTCGCGATGAGTGCCGCCTGCGTCCGCGCGGAGCTGCTGCGCGGCGGGGGAGAGGGCCACGGGCGGGAGGCCTACCAGCTGGCGGACGCGTTCTGCCGGCAGTCCCGGCTGCGGGTGGAGGAGCTGTTCGGACGGCTCTGGAAGAACACCGACGACATCGACCGCAAGGTCGTGGGCAAGGTGCTCGCCGGTGCGTACACCTGGCTGGAGGAGGGTGTCATCGACCCCAGCGGCGACGCCCCGTGGATCGCGGACGCCACCCCCGGCCCCTCCCGCCACGAGAACGTCCACCGCAGGATCCCCTGACCCTGACCCTGACCCTGACCCGGACCCGCCCGCCCGTCCGCCCGGCCCGGCGGCCGTTCTCCCGGGGTGATTCCACCCGGCCGGCCCCCGCCGGAGGCGCCCCGCGGACCCGCGCTGCTCCGGGGCGGCCGCGTTGCCGACACAATGGGGGGATGAGCGACAGCCCATCCCCCCTCGCCGACCCGCACACCGTCTTCGCGCCCGACCCGGGCCCGGGCCCGCGGGACCTCGTGGTCCTCGGCTCGACCGGCTCCATCGGCACCCAGGCCATCGACCTCGTGCTGCGCAACCCCGGCCGGTTCCGGGTGACCGCGCTGTCCGCGGCGGGCGGCCGGGCCGGTCTCCTCGCCGAGCAGGCCAGGAAGCTGCGGGTGGCGGCCGTCGCGGTGGCCCGTGAGGACGCCGTACCGGCTCTGCGCGAGGCGCTGGCCGCCGAGTACGCCGGTGAGCCGCTGCCCGAGATCCTCGCCGGGCCCACCGCCGCCGCCGAGCTGGCCGCCTCCCCGTGCCACACCGTGCTCAACGGCATCACGGGCTCCATCGGCCTGGCGCCGACGCTCGCCGCGCTGAAGGCCGGGCGCACCCTCGCCCTCGCCAACAAGGAATCCCTCATCGTCGGCGGGCCACTGGTCAAGGAGCTGGCCCGGCCCGGTCAGATCATCCCGGTGGACTCCGAGCACGCCGCACTCTTCCAGGCGCTGGCCGCCGGCACCCGGGCCGATGTACGGAAGCTGGTCGTCACCGCGTCCGGCGGGCCCTTCCGGGGCCGTACCCGCGCGGAACTGGCCGGTGTCACCCCCGCCGACGCACTGGCGCACCCCACCTGGGCCATGGGCCCGGTGATCACCATCAACAGCGCCACCCTGGTCAACAAGGGCCTCGAAGTCATCGAGGCGCATCTGCTCTACGACATCCCCTTCGAACGCATCGAGGTCGTCGTCCACCCCCAGTCGTACGTTCACTCCATGGTGGAGTTCACGGACGGCTCCACCCTGGCCCAGGCCACCCCGCCCGATATGCGCGGCCCCATCGCCATCGGGGTCGGCTGGCCCGAACGGATCCCGGACGCGGCCCCCGCCTTCGACTGGACCAAGGCCTCCACCTGGGAGTTCTTCCCGCTGGACACCGAGGCCTTCCCCTCCGTGGGACTCGCCCGGCACGTCGGCGAACTGGGCGGCACCGCCCCCGCCGTCTTCAACGCCGCGAACGAGGAGTGCGTCGACGCGTTCCTCGCCGGGAAGCTGCCGTTCAACGGAATCATGGATACGGTCACGGATGTCGTCACCGAGCACGGGGTGCCCGCGCGGGGAACCCGGCTGACGGTGGAGGACGTCCTGCAGGCGGAGGACTGGGCCCGGGCCCGGGCCCGGGAACTGGCGGCGAAAGCCATGGCGGAGGCGCGCGCATGACGATGTTGTTGACGGTTCTCGGCATCGTGATGTTCGCGGTCGGGCTGCTGTTCTCCATTGCCTGGCACGAACTGGGCCATCTGTCGACGGCCAAGCTCTTCGGCATCCGGGTGCCCCAGTACATGGTCGGCTTCGGTCCGACCATCTGGTCCCGGAAGAAGGGCGAGACGGAGTACGGCATCAAGGCCATCCCCCTCGGTGGCTACATCCGCATGATCGGGATGTTCCCGCCGGGCGCCGACGGCCGGGTCGAGGCCCGCTCCACCTCCCCGTGGCGGGGCATGATCGAAGACGCCAGGACCGCCGCGTACGAGGAACTGGAACCCGGCGACGAGGACCGGCTCTTCTACACGCGCAGGCCCTGGAAGCGTGTGATCGTGATGTTCGCCGGGCCGTTCATGAACCTGGTGCTGGCCGTCGCGATCTTCCTCGGCGTCTCGATGACCTTCGGTTTCTCCACCCAGACCACCGAGGTCGCCGGGGTGCAGCAGTGCGTGATCGCCCAGAGCACCAACCGCGACACCTGTGCGGCCTCCGACCCGGTCTCGCCCGCCAAGGCCGCCGGGCTGCGCACCGGTGACACCATCACCGCCTTCAACGGCGAACCCGTCAAGGACTGGGCCGCCCTCTCGGACCGCATCCGCGACACCATCGGACCGGCCACCATCACCGTCGACCGCGGCGGGCAGGAAATCGTCCTGAACGCGACCCTGCGCAAGAACACGGTGGCCAAGAAGGACGCCGACGGCGAAGTCGTCCCCGGCGAGTACGTACCGGCCGGCTATCTGGGCTTCGCCGCGAAGACCGAGATCCTGCCGCTCTCCTTCGGGGCCTCCGTGGACCGTATGGGCGACATGATGGAGAACGGCGTCGAGTCCATCATCGCGCTCCCCGCCAAGGTCCCCGACCTGTGGAACGCCGCCTTCGCCGACGCCGAACGCAAGGACGACTCCCCGGTCGGGGTGGTCGGCGCGGCCCGGATCAGCGGAGAGGTGATGACCCTCGACGCCCCCGCGCAGAACCTCTTCGCGATGTTCCTGATGCTGCTCGCGGGCTTCAACCTGTCGCTCTTCCTCTTCAACATGCTGCCGCTGCTGCCGCTGGACGGCGGCCATATCGCGGGAGCCCTGTGGGAGTCCCTGCGGCGGAAGGTCGCCCGGCTCTTCCGGCGGCCCGACCCCGGCCCGTTCGACGTGGCCAAGCTGATGCCGGTCGCGTATGTCGTCGCGGGCATCTTCATCTGCTTCACCCTGCTGGTTCTGGTCGCCGATATCGTCAATCCGGTCAAAATCACCTGATCGGCGGTTGACCTCGGAAAACCGGCCACGGCGGCCGAGCGCACAGATGCTCGGCCGCCGTCACCTTCGGGCGGTTCGGGCGCGCGATGTGCCCGCGTCAACCCGGGTGCCGTAACCTCGATGGCCTGAGCCCGCCGTTCTTCGGGGCCACGTCCACACCATGGGGTAGCACTGCTGATGACCGCGATTTCTCTCGGTATGCCTTCCGTTCCGACCAAGCTCGCGGACCGCCGCGTCAGCCGGAAGATCCAGGTCGGATCAGTCGCCGTCGGCGGGGACGCACCCGTCTCGGTCCAGTCCATGACCACCACCCGGACGTCCGACATCGGGGCCACCCTCCAGCAGATCGCCGAGCTGACGGCGTCCGGCTGCCAGATCGTCCGGGTCGCCTGTCCCACCCAGGACGACGCCGACGCCCTGGCCGTGATCGCCCGCAAGTCCCAGATCCCGGTGATCGCCGACATCCACTTCCAGCCGAAGTACGTCTTCGCCGCGATCGACGCCGGCTGCGCGGCCGTCCGGGTCAACCCGGGCAACATCAAGCAGTTCGACGACCAGGTCAAGGAGATCGCCAAGGCCGCGGGCGCGGCGGGCACCCCGATCCGGATCGGCGTCAACGCCGGGTCCCTGGACCGCCGTCTGCTCCAGAAGTACGGGAAGGCCACCCCCGAGGCGCTCGTCGAGTCCGCGCTCTGGGAGGCGTCCCTCTTCGAGGAGCACGGCTTCCGGGACATCAAGATCTCCGTCAAGCACAACGACCCGGTCGTCATGGTCAACGCCTACCGCCAGCTGGCCGCCCAGTGCGACTACCCGCTGCACCTCGGCGTCACCGAGGCCGGCCCGGCGTTCCAGGGCACCATCAAGTCCGCGGTCGCCTTCGGCGCGCTGCTCAGCGAGGGCATCGGCGACACCATCCGGGTCTCCCTCTCCGCCCCGCCCGCGGAGGAGGTCAAGGTCGGCATCCAGATCCTGGAGGCACTCAACCTCCGGCAGCGCCGGCTGGAGATCGTCTCCTGCCCGTCGTGCGGCCGGGCCCAGGTCGACGTCTACAAGCTCGCCGACGAGGTCACCGCCGGTCTGGAGGGCATGGAGGTCCCGCTGCGGGTCGCCGTCATGGGCTGTGTCGTCAACGGCCCCGGCGAGGCACGCGAGGCCGACCTCGGAGTCGCCTCCGGCAACGGCAAGGGACAGATCTTCGTCAAGGGCGAGGTCATCAAGACCGTCCCCGAGTCGAAGATCGTCGAGACCCTGATCGAGGAGGCGATGAAGATCGCCGAGCAGATGGAGAAGGACGGCGTCCCGTCGGGCGAGCCGACGGTAGCCATCGGCGCCTGACCCCTGCGGGAAGCCCGGCGCCCGCGGGGCGGTGACCCGGGCTCACCGGGCGGCCCGGGAGCCCCGGAGAACCCGCTCCGCCCGGAGCGGAGCCCGGCCCGGCGCGAGGACCCGCGGGACCACAGGGTGCCCGTCCCGGCACCGACGAGGGCCGCACCCCTGAACGAGTGGGTGCGGCCCTTGGGCGTACCCCGCCGCCGGCGGGACGGCGGCGCCCCGGGGCGCCGCCGCGGAGCACCTCCCGTACCGCCCCCCGTACCGCCTCCCGTACCGCCTCCGGCAAGGGCACGGCGGCCCCGGCGGCGGCCGCGGCGGCCGTCCGTACGCTCGGCACCCGCGGCACCCGGCGGGTACAGTGCGGAGATCAGCAGACCGTACGGTGAGGCCCCTTCGTGTTGACGCAGACCACCACCCGGGTCCTCGAACCCAGCGACCTCGGCGCCGCGCTCGCCGTGCTGGAGAGCGAGCCCGTGGAGAATGCTTTTGTCACGTCCCGGGTCCAGGTCGCGGGGCTCGACCCCTGGCGGCTCGGCGGCGAGATGTGGGGCTGGTACACCGAAGGACGGCTCCGCTCCCTCTGCTACTCCGGCGCCAACCTCGTCCCCGTCTGCGCCACCCCCGAAGCCGTCCGCGCCTTCGCCGACCGGGCCCGCCGCACCGGCCGCCGCTGCTCCTCCATCGTCGGGCCCGCCGCACCCACCGCCCGCCTGTGGCGGCTCCTCGAACCCCACTGGGGCCCCGCCCGTGACATCCGCGCCCATCAGCCCCTGATGGTCACCGAGGCCCCCGCGCCCGACATCGAGCCCGATCCGTACGTCCGCCGGATCCGCAAGGACGAGATGGAGGTGATCATGCCCGCCTGCGTGGCCATGTTCACCGAGGAGGTCGGCGTCTCCCCGATGGCGGGCGACGGCGGTCTGCTCTACCAGGCCCGGGTCGCCGAGCTGGTCGGCTCCGGCCGCTCCTTCGCCCGGATCGAGGACGGCCGGGTGATCTTCAAGGCCGAGATCGGCGCGGCGACCACCCAGGCCTGCCAGATCCAAGGGGTCTGGGTCGACCCCGAGTACCGGGGCCGCGGTCTCTCCGAGACCGGCATGGCGGCCGTACTGCGCTATGCGCTGGCGGACGTCGCCCCCGTCGTCAGCCTGTACGTCAACGACTACAACACCCCCGCCAGGGCCGCCTACCGGCGCGTCGGCTTCCGCGAGGTCGGCGCCTTCATGAGCGTGCTCTTCTGACCCGGCCGACCGTTCCCACCCCGGCGCCCGCCGGACTCCGCGCTGCCCGGCCCCTCCCCGGCCGCCGCGCGGAAACCGCCGCCCGGCCCGCGCGCCCGGGCCAGTAGGGTGCGCGCATGGCATCAGACCTCGGGGACGTCCCCCACCTCCCCGCCGTCACCGTCGAGCCGGTCGACCTCGCGGCCCGGCTCGACGAGGCCCTGATGGTGCAGGCCCTCGCCTTCGGACTGACGCACGAAGAGGTCGAGGTCCGCCGCCATATCGTCCAGCGGCATCTGCGCCAGCCCGGCGCCCGGGCGCTGGCCGCCCTCACCGACACCGGGCGGCTCGTCGGCTTCGTCTACGGGATGCCCAACGACCGGGCCCACTGGTGGTCCACCGTCGTCGAACCGTATCTGCGGGCCAACGGCAGCCAGGGCTGGCTCGACGACGCGTTCGTCATCACCGAACTGCACGTCCACCCGCGCTTCCAGGGCCGGGGACTGGGCCGCGGACTGATCACCACCATCACCGACGGCGCCGCCGAACCCCGCTCCATCCTCTCCGCCATCGACACCGAATCACCGGCCCGCGGTCTCTACCGCAGCCTCGGCTACCGGGACCTCGCGCGCCGCGTCCACTTCCCCAGCGCACCCCGCCCCTACGCCGTCATGGGCGCCCCGCTGCCCCTCTCCCGCGGCAACTGATTTCCGCCCGCCCCCGCCCCCCGGCTAACCTCCTGTCCCATCACCTTCTTCACGCAGGTCGTTCACGCAGGAGATTCCCATGGCAGCCCAGGTCCAGCGCATGTCCCGTCTGATGGTCAAGACATTGCGCGACGACCCGGCGGACGCGGAGACGCTCAGCCACAAGCTCCTGGTCCGCGCGGGTTACGTCCGCCGCAACGCGGCCGGCATCTGGTCGTGGCTGCCGCTCGGCAAGACCGTCCTCGACAACATCACCCGCGTCGTACGCGAGGAGATGGACGCCGCGGGCGCCCAGGAAGTGTCGCTGCCCGCGCTGCTGCCCAAGGAGCCCTACGAGGCCAGCGGCCGCTGGTCCGAGTACGGCCCGGAACTGTTCCGCCTCAAGGACCGCAAGGGCGCCGACTACCTGCTCGGCCCCACCCACGAGGAGATCTTCACCCTCCTGGTCAAGGACCAGTGCTCGTCCTACAAGGACCTGCCGGTCGTCCTCTACCAGATCCAGACGAAGTACCGCGACGAGGCGCGGCCCCGCTCGGGCATCCTGCGCAGCCGCGAGTTCCTGATGAAGGACTCCTACTCCTTCGACACCACCGACGAGGGCCTGGCGGAGTCCTACGCGCTCCACCGCGAGGCCTACATCAAGATCTTCAACCGGCTGGGCCTCGACCACCGCATCGTCTCCGCCGTCTCCGGCGCGATGGGCGGCTCGGCGTCCGAGGAGTTCCTGGCGCCCGCGGCGGCCGGTGAGGACACCTTCGTCCACTGCACCGCCTGCGACTACGCCGCCAACACCGAGGCCGTCACCTTCACCGTGCCCGCCGCCGAAACGGTGGAGCACCCGGCCGTCGAACTGCTCGACACCCCCGACACCCCGACCATCGAGACCCTTGCCGCGCACCTCGGGGTCCCCGCCTCGGCGACCCTGAAGAACCTGCTGGTCAAGGTCGACGGTGAGATCGTCGCCGTCGGCGTCCCCGGCCACCGCGAGGTCGACCTCGGCAAGCTCTCCGAGCACCTCGCCCCCGCCGAGGTCGAGCTGGTCACCGCCGACGACTTCACCGGCCGCCCCGACCTGGTCCGCGGCTACGTCGGCCCCCAGGGCCTCGAAAAGGTCCGCTACCTCGCCGACCCGCGCGTCGCCGCCGGGACGGCCTGGATCACCGGCGCCAACCGGGAGGGCTTCCACGCCCGCAACGTCGTCGCCGGCCGCGACTTCGAGGTCGACGAGTACGTCGACGTCGTCGTCGTCGAAGAAGGCGACCCCTGCCCCAAGTGCGGCAACGGCCTCAAGCTGGACCGCGCCATCGAGATCGGCCATATTTTCCAGCTGGGCCGCAAGTACGCGGACGCCTTCCAGCTCGACGTCCTCGGCCAGAACGGCAAGCCCGTACGGGTGACGATGGGCTCGTACGGCGTCGGCGTCTCCCGCGCCGTCGCCGCGCTCGCCGAGCAGACCGCCGACGAGCACGGCCTGTGCTGGCCCGCGGAGATCGCCCCGGCGGACGTCCACGTGGTCGCCGCGGGCAAGGCCGCCCAGACCGAGTTCGCCCTCGAAGCCGCGGAGCAGCTGGCCGCGGCGGGCCTCCGGGTGCTGGTCGACGAGCGTGCCGGGGTCTCCCCGGGCGTCAAGTTCACCGACGCGGAGCTGATCGGCGTGCCCAAGATCCTGGTCGCGGGCCGCCGGGTCGCCGAGGGCGTCGTGGAGCTGAAGGACCGGCGCACGGGGGAGCGCGAGGAGCTTCCGCTGGCGGAGGCGATCACCCGCCTGGCCGCCTCCCGCGGGGGCGCCTCCCGCTGAGGTTCCTTGCCCCCGGGGGCCTGTGTTGCCTGCGGGGGCACCTCCCACGGGGGCGCCTCTCGCTGGGGCCTTGCTCCGGGGCCCCGGGGGGTGTGCCTTGCCCGCGGGGTGCGGGTTGCTTCTGCGCCTCAAACGCCGGCGGGGCTGAAAAGCTTTGTGACCGTTGCTTCGTGGGGTCGTGACCGGCCTTGTCTGGGTTCGGGTGGGTCGTGGGCCTCCGGGCTCACCTCCTCGCCGACGGCGATGCACCGCCCCCGGGGGCAGCCTTGCTTGTCGCCATCGGCTGCGGGGGCGACCCTGCACCCCACTCCCACGTGATCCCGACTTGAGCAGCACCGCAAAGCCCCTGATGGTGTCGCCGTCACCGGGGGAGG
>NZ_JBSFNQ010000071.1:0-38089 GCF_053981115.1 Streptomyces sp. NPDC003691
CCGGGCGCGGCGGAATCCGCGCCCGGCCGCCCGGGTCCTGGGCCGGGTACGGCCTACGGCAGATGGTGGAACTTCACCTCGGGGTTGGCCGCGGTGGGTCCCGCCAGCACGGGCTGCGGCTTCTTCTTCAGGTGCTCGTCGAAGAAGGCCGCGACATAGCCGCGCACCAGCGCGACCGTGCGCGCGGCGGGCAGCGGCTCCAGGGGCAGCCCGAAGTGCCCCTCTATCAGCGGAAAGTCGGAGAACGAGCCGTGGTCCGCACCGGCGACCGTCAGCCAGCGCTTCCAGCCGTCCAGCGTGGGCCAGACCGCGTCCCAGGTGGTGTCGAGGCCACCGGGCCGGTGCCACTCGTCGTCGGCGCCCAGCATCATGAACGGCCGGCCGTTCAGCCCGGCGGGCGGCAGCTCGTCCCAGAACGCGCCGTCCATATTGATCCCGGCCAGGACCCGCCGGTCGGTCACCATCGCGGTGGCCGCCGAGGCCCCGCCGATGGAGTGCCCGGCCATGCCGATCCGCTTGCGGTCGACGATGCCGGAGTGCTTCCACACCGGGTGGCGGCCGGTGAGGCGGTCGAGGACGTAGGACACGTCCGCCGCCCGGGTCGCGGTGACCACGGAGGCCGGTACGCCGTCGACGTCCAGGGCCGTACACGCCTTGCAGGAGAGCGTCCGGCCGCCGGGTACGGACATCCCGTACGACTCGTAGGCATGGTCCACCGAGACGGTCACGTAACCACGGCTCGCCAGGTCCTCGGCCAGCGAGGTCAGGGTGTACCGGGGGACGCTGAACCCGGGTGAGAGGACCACCAGCGGGAACCGCCCCCGGGCCGGGCGGGCGTCCGGCCTGCTGTGGGTGCGGGTGGCGGCCAGCAGCTCCGCCGGAACCGCCGCCTCCATACCGAGCCCCTTCACCAGGGCCCGGGTCTCCGCCACGGTGGCGTACGCGGTGGTCCGGGCCCCCGGGCCGCCCGCCCGGGCCGCCGGGTAGTGCACGGTCGCCATCAGCTCCCGGGCCTTCGCGGCGGGCTCCCAGGGGTCCTTGCGGGAGCGGTCGGCGAGATGGTGGACGGAGCTGCCGACGGCGTACTTCCCGGTGGGGCGCGGCAGTTCGAGCGCAGTGGAGCGGGGCGCCTCGGCGGTCACGGAGGCGGCGGGCGCCGCGGGCACGGCGTAGGCCGGGGGCATGACGGCGACGGGCAGCGCCAGGGCGCAGGCGAGGACGGCGATCGCGGCCGTCCGGGTCATGGGGATCATGCGCACGACCGTAGGGCGCGCGGGGCGCGACGGCGTCAGACTTCAGGAGGTGTTCCGGCGCCCGGGCTCCCCCGGAAGGCGGGGTGCCGTACGGATCCGGCCACCGGCAGCGGCGTTTCCGCCGGGCCCCGGACGGCCGGGCCCGCGCGGCGGCCCTGTCCCCTGCCCGTTACGCCGGGTGCACACCGAGGCCCGGCGAAACGCGTGAGCGGCCCGGCCCGGCGGAAAACCCCGGCCGGGCGGGAACCCCGGCCGGGACGGCCCGCGGCCCCGGTGCGCCGGGAGGCGCGCCGGGGCCGCGGACGCTGCTGCGGAAGGACGGCGGGGGTGCCGTGGGGCTACGGCTTCGGCGGGGGGCCGGGGCCTACGGCTTGCGGGCCACTCCGCAGTACGCGTCGACCGCCTCGGCCACCGCGCCCTCCTCCGGGCGCCAGTCGGTCACCCGCACCACACCCGGCTCGGCCAGCTCCAGACCGTCGAAGAAGGCGGTGATCTCGGCGACGCTGCGCACGTAGTACGGGACGGCACCGCTCCTGTTGTACGCCTCCGACGCGGCGATCATCCCCGGGCTGGTCGCCGTCGAATCGCTGATCACCAGGTGGCTGCCGGACGGCAGGCCCGCCATCAGCCCGGCGACCAGTTCCTTCGCCTGCCCGTGGTCGGCCACATGCCCCAGCACGTTCAGCAGCATCAGGGCCACCGGCCGGGAGCTGTCCAGCGTCTCGGCGGCCTGTTCGAGGATGCGGGCCGGGTCGTAGAGGTTCGCGTCGATGTACGCGGTACGGCCTTCGGGGGTGCTGGTGAGCAGTGCCCGCGCGTGGGCCAGGACCAGCGGGTCGTTGTCGACGTAGACGATCCGGGCGTCCGGCGCGGTGCGCTGGGCGACCTCGTGCGTATTGTCGGCGGTCGGCAGACCGGTCCCGACGTCCAGGAAGTCGCGGATGCCCTGCTCGGCCGCGAGATACCGCACGGCGCGCCCCAGGAAGAGCCGGCTGGTGCGGGCCACGTCCACCAGCCCCGGGAAGATCTCCTTGATCTCGTCGCCGATCTCCCGGTCGACCTCGTAGTTGTCCTTGCCGCCCACGAAGTAGTTCCAGAAGCGCGCCGAGTGCGGCTTGCCCGTGTCGATCCGGGAGCGGATGTCGTCGGCGGACGCGGGCCGGGGATCGGATTCGGTCATAGAGCGCCTCCTGGAGTGGCCAAAACCTTTGCTTGATCAGTGAATCATGAACGTGATCATCAGGGGAGTCCATGGCGGGGACCCGATCCCGGCACGGGACGGCGGACCCGTCTCCGGCCCCGGCCGGACGGCCCGCTCCCCGGCCCCGCACCCGCCGCGCGCCGCGGGCCGCGCGGCCGGTTCCGGCCGCACCCGCCCGGCGTCGTACGGGCCTCTGTCGAGCCGGAGCCCCACAGGAGATATCTTGATGTCGAGCAATGTTTGCAGAGACTGTTTGCAGAGACGTGGAGTGGAGCGGAGCACCCGGTGACTGACTCGACCATCATCTACACGCACACCGACGAGGCCCCGGCCTTGGCGACGTACTCGTTCCTGCCGGTGATCGAGGCGTACGCCTCCACTGCCGGAGTCGCCGTCGAGAGCCGTGACATCTCGTTGGCCGGGCGGATCATCGCCTCCTTCCCCGAGCACCTGGAAGAGGCGCAGCGGATCGACGACGCCCTCGCCGAGCTGGGCGAGCTGGCGAAGACCCCCGGCGCGAACATCATCAAGCTGCCGAACATCTCGGCCTCCATCCCGCAGCTCAAGGCCGCGGTCGCCGAGCTGCAGGGCCAGGGCTACGCCCTGCCGGACTACCCGGACGACCCGAAGACCGACGAGGAGCGCGAGATCCGCGCCCGCTACGACAAGGTCAAGGGCAGCGCCGTGAACCCGGTGCTGCGCGAGGGCAACTCCGACCGCCGCGCCCCCGCGTCGGTCAAGAACTACGCCAAGGCCCACCCGCACCGCATGGGTGCCTGGTCCGCGGACTCCAAGACCAATGTCGCGCACATGACCGCCGACGACTTCCGCTCCACCGAGCGGTCCGCCGTCGTCGCCGACGCCGGTGACCTGCGGATCGAGCTGGTCGCCGAGGACGGCACCACCACCGTGCTCCGCGAGGCCGTGCCGGTCCTCGCCGGGGAGATCGTCGACGCCTCCGTGATGCGCGTCGCCGCGCTCCGGGAGTTCCTGGCGGCCCAGGTCGTCCGCGCCAAGGCCGAGGGCGTGCTGTACTCCCTCCACCTCAAGGCCACGATGATGAAGGTCTCCGACCCGATCGTCTTCGGCCACGCGGTCCGGGCCTTCTTCCCGAAGACCTTCGCCGAGCACGGCGCCGCGCTCGCCGCCGCCGGGCTCAGCCCCAACGACGGCCTCGGCGGCATCCTCAAGGGCCTGGAGACCCTCCCGGGCGGCGATGTGATCAAGGCGTCCTTCGACGCCGAGCTGGCCGAGGGCCCCGCCCTGGCGATGGTCGACTCCGACCGCGGCATCACCAACCTGCACGTGCCCAGCGATGTCATCGTCGACGCCTCCATGCCGGCGATGATCCGCACCTCCGGCCACATGTGGGGCCCCGACGGCAAGGAGGCCGACACCCTCGCCGTCCTCCCGGACAGCAGCTACGCCGGGATCTACCAGGCCGCCATCGAGGACTGCCGGGCCAACGGCGCCTACGACCCCGCCACCATGGGCTCGGTGCCGAACGTCGGCCTGATGGCCCAGAAGGCGGAGGAGTACGGCAGCCACGACAAGACCTTCGAGATCGCCGCCGCGGGCACCGTCCGCGTCGTCGACGCCGCCGGCACCACCGTGCTGGAGCAGCAGGTGGCCCCCGGCGACATCTTCCGCATGTGCCAGACCAAGGACCTGCCGGTCCAGGACTGGGTCAAGCTCGCCGTCGGCCGCGCCCGCGCCACCGGCGACCCGGCCGTCTTCTGGCTGGACGAGACCCGCGCCCACGACGCGCAGCTCATCGAGAAGGTCAAGGCGTACCTCCCGGAGCACGACACCGACGGCCTCGTCATCGAGATCAAGGCCCCGGTCGACGCCATCCGCTTCTCCCTGGAGCGGATCCGCCGCGGCGAGAACACCATCTCCGTCACCGGCAACGTCCTCCGTGACTACCTGACCGACCTGTTCCCGATCCTGGAGCTGGGCACCAGCGCCAAGATGCTCTCGGTGGTCCCGCTGATGGCGGGCGGCGGCCTCTTCGAGACGGGCGCCGGCGGCTCCGCGCCCAAGCACGTCCAGCAGCTCGTCAAGGAGAACTACCTCCGCTGGGACAGTCTGGGCGAGTTCCTCGCGCTGGCCGTCAGCTTCGAGCACCTCGCGGCGACCACGGGCAACGCCCGCGCCAAGGTGCTGGGCGAGACCCTCGACCGCGCCACCGGCACCTTCCTCAACGAGGACAAGTCGCCGACCCGCCGCCTCGGCGGTATCGACAACCGCGGCAGCCACTTCTACCTGGCCCTGTACTGGGCCCGGGAGCTGGCCGCGCAGACCGACGACGTCCAGCTCGCGGAGGCGTTCGCGGCACTCGCCAAGACGCTGGGCGAGCAGGAGGAGGCCATCGTCGCCGAGCTGATCGCGGTCCAGGGCTCCGCTGCCGACATCGGCGGCTACTACCAGCCCGACCCGGCGAAGGCCGCGGCCGTGATGCGCCCGTCCGCCGCGTTCAACGAGGCGATCGCCTCCCTGGGCTGACGCCGAGGGCGCGGTCTCCGCGACCGGCCCCGTCCCCGCTCCGCCCCGTCCGGCGTTCCCGCCGGGCGGGGCGGAGCCCTTTCACCGCCTTCACGCGGGCCGGGCCCGCGACCGCCTCGGCCGTCCGAACCGCGCCGCGTCCGCCCGGGCCCGTGCGCCGCGACCGCCCCGGTCCTTGGGGGGCACCCGAACCGCGCCGCCCCGGCGGTGTCCGGCAGGCCCCCGCCGCCCCGGAGGTTCGCCGGGCCCGCGCCGGAGGTTCGCCGGGCGCGCCCCCATCGCCCCGGTCAGCCCCGGGGGCCGGTGGAACCGCCGGATTCGGCGCCCGGGCCGCCGTCCGTGCCGCCGTCCGGACCGCTGTCCGTACCGCCGTCCGGGTCGTCGTCGCGCATCCGCCCGTCCTTCGTCAGCGGCGGATCGTCCAGTCGCGGCAGATAACAGCGCTGGAACAGCTCCCCGCTGAAGTCCCGGCGGCTGCGCACCCCCGCCTTGTCGAAGACCTTCCGCAGATGGTCCTGGACCGTGTACTCGGCGATGTGCAGCCCCGCCGCGATCTCCGCCGTCGACCGGCCCAGCAGCACCCGCTGTGCGACCTCGCGCTCGCGCGGCGTCAGCCCGTAGGCGTCCAGGACGATGGCGGTCAGCTCCCGCGGATGGCTCGGTGCCAGGGATACGAAGGTCAGCTCCTCGCCGCCGCCCGGCGGAGCCGGCAGCCCGTTCACCGCGGCCTCCCGCCAGGCGGTCAGCGTGACCCAGTGCCCGGTGACGCTGACCGCCCGGGAGCGCACCTGGGTGCCCGGCGGGGCCGTGCGCGCCGTGTGCACCAGGGCGGCCAGGGCGTACGGAAGGTTCCGCCCGGGCGGCGGATGCGCCTCCTGGATGAGCGCCAGCCAGCGTTCGGCGGTGGCCGTCGCCAGCCGCGGCCGCAGCGCGTCGTCGAGCACGAGGAGCCCCGCCGCGTCCGGTACGTCGTCCCGGTCGATCCCGGTGAGCAGCAGCGACCGGCGCAGCGCTGCCGTCGCGGGGCCGCTGACCGCCGCCGCCAGGGCCGTCTCCGCGGCCGTGAACGGCGGTGCGTCGGGGGCCCGGCAGAGCACGAACAGCCCCCAGGTGCGGGGGCCGTCGCGCAGCAGCACCCGTAACTCGTCGGCCATGCCCACCGGCCGCAGCACGTCCTGGTAGTAGATGCTGTCCGCCACCCGCCCCCGCATCGACGCGCTGAGCAGACTCGCCGTGCCCCGCCGCCCGGCCAGCGCGCGGATGTTGTCGACGCCTTCCTGGTCGGCGTGCTCGATCTCGAACAGCCGCGGCATGACCTGCTGCGGGAAGCCGTGCTCGTGGAGCCCGCCGGTGTCCAGCAGGGTCGCCGGGTCGAGCATCACCGCACACCACACGTCCGCCGGTACGGCGTCGAGCAGGGCGTCGGACGCGGTCTGGAGCACATCGAGGGAGCCGAGTACGCCGGGTGCCCGCAGCCGGCGGGCGAGGGAGTCGGCGAGTGCGTTGCGGGCGGCGGGGTCCGGTGCGGAGGAGGGCGGGTGCGCAGACGTCACCCGGGCAGGTTAGGGCGTACCCCAGAAATATGGGATGGGAACGGTCGTACAGCGCGGCTAATTTCGTACGTGTTGGGGCGGCCCGTTTGCGGCAGTTGACGGACCGCCTCCGGCGGAACCGCGTAGGTCGGGGGACCAGCGCGGACCTTCCGCCCGGCCCGGCGCGGGCCCCGGGGAGTCGGGAGACCCCGGGGCCCGCGCCCGCCCCCGTTGGCCCCGCCTTCCGGTGCCTCATCCGCCTCCGGCGCCGACGTCCCCGCCGCCGTCCCCGTCCTCCCCGCCGTCCGGGGCATTGTCCCCGGCGCGGCTCCGGCGGGCCCGGTGCCGGGCCTGCCACCAGGCACCCGTTGCCACCGAGGCCAGCGCCAGCGCCATCGTCACCACCGGCCAGCGGGAGTGCTCGATCCGCAGCCCCACCAGCAGCACGACCGCCGTCAGCGCGGCCGGAATCAGCATCGAGACCACGGCTTTGGTGTAGGCGGCGGACAGTCCGGGCGCGGTCCGGCCGGGGCGGCGCGGGGCCGGTTCGCTGAAGTAGTAGAGCGCGGCGCGGTCCGCGAGCCGTCCCGTGGCCCAGTGGTACGTCAGCGCCATGTACGGCAGCCAGACCAGCGGGGCCACCAGTCCCACGGCGAACACCGCCGCCACGAGCAGGACCTTCGCCGTGGTCACGGCGGTACCGCGCAGCCTGCCCCGCTCCGGCCGCCGGGCCCCCGGCGGGGACACCAGCCCCAGCAGTCTGGCCATGCGGACGGTGACGGCCCACAGCGCCGCGGGCCGCAGCAGCGCCCGGCGGGGCGCGGCCCGCGGCGGTTCCGCCGGGCCCGGGGCGGCGAGCGCCCGCCGGGCGGCCTCCGTGTCCGGGTGCACCCCCATCAGTACCAGCAGCTCCGCCGCCCGCTCGGGCGAGGTCGGATCCCGCCCGTCGAGCCCGGCGAGTTCCAGTACGGTCCGGGCCTGGTTGAGGAGCGCCGCACAGAACGCCACCGGGATCAGCAGCAGGAACGGCCCGCCGACGAAGGCCCCCTCCGCCACGGTGTTCCGCCGCCCGCGGGCCACGATCAGGGCCCGCAGCCGCGCCGGGTCCGCGCCCGGGTTCTCCTCCCGTACCCGGGTCACCGACCGCTCCGCCGCGGGTCCCGTATGGCGCAGGGCGAACCGGGCGAGATGCTCCGGGAGGTGTTCCGGGTCGGCGAGCCCGGCACGCAGCAGCGAACGCGCCGGGTCCGGTCCGGCCCCGCCACCGGGAGCCGGGTCAGCCACCGCCCGCCGCCGGGGCGCGGCGGCCGGCCCGTGCGGCCGGCCCGTCCGCTCTGGTCACGGGGCCTCCCGCCCGGGTTCCGCGAGGAGATGGGGGTCGCGCTCCAGTCAACGCCGGACGGCCGCGGGCCGCATCCCGGGCGAGCCCGGCGGCGTGCGGACATGTCTGTACGGGTCCGGCCCGCCCGGTTCGCCGCGTCCGCCTGGCCCGCCGCGTCCGGGCGGTCCGGCCCGGGCCGGTCAGGGCCTCCGGCTCAGTGGCCGCCGCCCGAGGTGACGTCGAGCCGCTTGGTGAAGGCGGCACCGCCGTCCGCCGACTCGTACACCCCGTCCTGGGTGGCCACGACCAGCTTCCGGTCGTCGACCGCGGTGAGCGCCTGCGGCTGTCCGCCGGGCGCGGTGCCGGTCTGCCGCCAGGTCCGTCCGCCGTCGGCGCTGACGCTGATCTTCCCGCCGGGGTCCACCCCGTACAGCGCCTTCTCACCGGCCCAGTCGAGGAAGGCCATCAGCGGTCCGCTGCCGGGCGCGAAGGTCTTTCCGCCGTCGGTGCTCCGGGAGACCCCCTTCTCGGTGGTGGCCAGTACGGTGCCGGGGTCGGTGGGGCCGACGGCGATGTCCAGCGCCTTCAGGCTGCTGCGGGTCTCCCAGGTGCTGCCGTCCTTGCTGACCCGCAGCAGACCGTTGGTGCTGTCGTAGCCGTAGATCGTGGCGTGGGCGTACTCCAGGGAGTGGAAGTCGACCTCGCCGACCAGGGACCGGTCCTGCCAGGTGCGGCCGGTGTCCGCGCTCTCGATCAGACCGAGGTTCGCGGGGGCGTCCCGGCCGGGCGCCGGGTGCCCGCTGGCGAGGAAGGAGCCGCCCTTGCCGAGCGTGAAGCCCATGAAATCGTCCTTGCGGTCGCCCACGAGCTGCGGGCTGCCTCCGGCGCCGGGCGTATAGATGCCGTTGTGCGTGGCGACGTACAGCTTGCCGTCGCGGGGGTGGACCTCGACACCGTGGATATGACTGATGGCGGACGGGCCCTTCGACCCGTCCCCGCCCTTCTCCTCCTGGCCGCCGCAGGCGGTGAGGGTCAGCGCGAGAGCTGCGGCGGTGGCGGACAGGGCGGCGATGTGCTTCTTCATGGAGTCCTGATCAGGGAGTGGGGGAGTACGGGGGCGGGGCGGGCGCAAGGGGCCGGGTGCCGGGCCCGCCGGGGCCGTCGGGCCGGGCGGACCCGGCACCCGGACACCCTCTAGAGCCGCTTCAGGATCGCGGTGAAGGCGTCGACCTCGGCCTGCTGGGCCTTGACCACCTCGGCCGCGAGCGCCTTGGCCGTCGCGTTGCGGCCGTTCTTCTGCTGGTCCCCGGCCATGACGATGGCGCCCTTGTGGTGCTCGATCATGAGCCGGGCGAACGCGCGGTCGAAGTCCGTGCCCTTCGCCGCCTTCAGCGCGGCCATGTCCTCCTCGGACATCATGCCTTCCATCCCGGCCGCGTCCCCGGACGAGCCGTGGTCCATCCCGGGCATGGAGCCGCCGGACTCGGGCTTGTTCCAGGCCTTCAGCCAGGACTTCATGGTGCGGATCTCGGGATCCTGGGCGGCGGAGATCGCCGTGGCCAGCTTGATGATCTCCGGGTCCTTCGCCCGTCCGTCGGCGAGGCGGGACATCTCCAGCGCCTGCTCGTGGTGCGGGATCATCGCCTGGGCGAACATCACGTCGGCGTCGTTGAAGGCGCCGGGTGCGGGGTTGCTCCCGCCGCCCGTGTCCGCCGGGGCCGACGCCGCGCCGGAGTCCTTCTTTCCGTGGTCCATGCCGCTCATGTCGTCGTCCTTGCCGCAGGCGGCGAGGAGCAGGCCCGCCGCGAGGACGGCGGAGACGGCGGCGGTACGGCGGACGGCCCGGCGCCGGGGACGGCGGCCGGAGCCCGGTGCGGTCCCGCTCCCGGACGGAGCGCCGCTGGGGTGGTCGAAGCCCTTCATGTCACAACCTCGTGCTGTCTGTTCGATGCTGCGGGTGATGGCGTACGCGCCGTGGGGCGGCGTACGGGGGCGTCTGCGGGCACGCCGGAGCGGCCCGCGGCGGCAGACGGCCTAGATCCGCAGGATCGAAAGAGAGGCGAGGTCGGGAGCGCGCGGCGGCGGGCCCCGGCGGGGTGCGACGAGAAGGCCGCGCAGCCGCGGCGGGAGGTCTGTGCGGCGGCCGGCGGTGGCCGACAGCAGCACGGTCAGCAGGACCGTGCCGAGAACGGCGACACAGAGGGCGAGCATGTCCATCGCCATGCCGGAGTCCGGGGCGGCCGGGCCGCCCGGTTCCCCGTGGCCGTCCTGGGGCCGGTCGGGCGGCGCGGCGGCGGGCCCGTGCACCGGGGCCGGGGCAGCCGTGGCGTCCTGGTGGGACATGCCGGAGCCGCTGTCCGGATGGCCGACCGTGTGCATCGCGAAGACGCCCAGCGCAAGCACGACGAGCAGCAGATGCCCCCAGGCACCCGCCGCCCTGACCGTCCTGCCCGTACGCGCCATTCCGACCTCCGGACCCGACGATACAGAAGGGCTCCCCCCGCTGCCGCTGCCCCCCGGCTGCTACTAAGCTTCTTGGCATTGCCGGTGGGCGGCTGGAGGAGGACACGATGGGCATACGGGCCTGGGGGCCGCGGCAGTGGCTGGTGGCGGCCGGAGCCGCGGTACTCGCCGCGGCGGTCGTCGGAGTACCGACCGGAGTCGTCCCCTCCGCGCTGTACACCCGGATGACCCCCGTCCTCTGGTGGAACTACCCGGTCTGGGCGGCGAGCTCGCTGCTCATGGGCCTGCTGGCGGCCACCTACGTGTCCAGCCCGGCGGCGAAGGCCCCGGAAGACGCGAAGGCCCCGGAAGATACGAAGGGCCCGGCAGGCGCGGAAGGTGCGGCCCCCGCCGGAGCCGGGCCCGGCTCCGGCGGGCGCGGCCCGGTCCGGCGCTCCCCGCGCGCGCTCGCCGCGGGCGTCCTGTCCGTCCTCGCCGTGGGCTGCCCGGTCTGCAACAAACTGGTCGTCCTGGCGCTCGGGACGAGCGGGGCGATGGCCTACTGGGCCCCGGCGCAGCCGGTGCTTGCGGCCGCCTCGCTGGCCCTGCTGGCCCATGCGCTGGTGAAGCGGCTCCGGACGGCCGCCGCCTGCCCGGTGCCCGGGTCCGCCGCGGCAGCCCCCGGGGACCTTGCGGCCCCCGCCGCCGGTGCCCGTGACGGCGGGCCCGGCGCCCCGGGCGCGGGCGGCCCGGCGACTACGATGAGCAGCCGTTGAGAACAGGGACGGGGGCGTCGGTGCCACCGGCGAGAGGAGTGCGCGTGCGACAGCTGGGTGATCTGGAGGCGGAGATCATGGACCGCCTCTGGAACTGGGGGCGTCCGGCCACCGCCCGCGAGGTGCGCGACGATCTCAACCGCAAGCGCCCCATCGCGTACAGCACCGTCAAGACGGTCGCCGACATCCTCTTCACCAAGGGCATGCTGGAGCGCGAGAAGGAGGGCCGGGCCTGGGTCTACCGGGCCACATGCACCCGCCAGCAGTACACGGCGGCCCGGATGCAGGACGCGCTGGAGGGCAATCCCGATCCGGCCGGGGTGCTGCTGAGCTTCGTGGAACAGATCTCCGCCGACGAGGTGCAGGCGCTGCGCTCGGCGCTGCGCTCCGCCAAACGGCGGAGCGGCTCGTGACCGCGGTCCTCGCCCTGGCCGCGTACGCCGTCCTGGTCGGCGTCGTCCTGCCGTATCCCCTGGCCATGGCCCGCTGGACGCATCGCGCGCCGACCGCGGCCGTACTGGCCTGGCAGGGCCTCACGGTGACCTTCGTGGTCGCCACGGCGCTCGCCGTATACCGCCTGGTCCTCGCCGAACAGCATGTCCACGAAGGCATCGTCGGCCTGCTGAGCACCTGCGGACTGGCGGCGGACGCGCCGCCCGGAGGCTCCCCGGCCGGTCCGGCCGACGTCGCACTGCTGATGGCGCCCGCCACGATTGTCCTGCTGCCGCTCGGCTGGCTGGCCGCGACCGCCTGGCAGGCCCGGCGGGAGCGGCGGCGCCACGCCGGGCTGCTCGCCGTGATCGGTGCCGAGGCGGCGGACTACGGGGCGACGGTGGTCGACCACGAGGTGCCCGCGGTCTACTGCCTGCCCGGACGGGCGCACCGCGTCGTCGTCACCCGCGGTGCCCTGGACGTTCTCACCGAGGAGCAGCTGCGGGCCGTTCTCGCCCATGAGCACGCCCATCTCCGGGGCCGCCACCACTGGGTGCAGATCGGGGCGAAGGCGTTCGCCCGGGCCTTCCCGGGACTGCCGCTGGCCCGCCGCGCCCGGGAACAGACCGCGCTGCTGCTGGAGATGATCGCGGACGACCGGGCGCTGCGCTCCCACTCCCGGGACGCGCTGGCGACCGCCATGTGCGAGGTCGCCGCGGGGCGCGCGCCCCGCTCCGCGCTGGGCGCCGGGGGCAGTGGCGCGCTGATCCGGCTCCGCCGCATCCTCACCCCGGAGGCCCGGCCGCGCCGGGTGACCTGGCTCGGGGTGCTCCTCGCCTCCGTGACCGCGCCGTTCCTGCCGCTGCTGGTGGCCTGCTGACGGCCGGTCCGCAACCCCGCGGACATCCGGCCGGCCGGCTGCCCGGCCGATCCGGCCCGGTGCCCGTGCGGCGGCCACCGCGGCGGCACCGGCTGTCCGGGCTCGCCCGCGACGCCGAGGAGGCGGCCGGGAGCCCTCCCGCTTCCTGTAGGCCGGACACGGGGCAGTGCGGCCCGGGAGGGCTCCCGGTGGCGAGGTGCCGTCCGGATCATATCGCTAATCCGCTTAGTGCTATAGCGGAGGGTGGGGTCCGGTGCGCACCGAACTCCCGTACCGGCGCCCGCGCGGCGCCCTGTACTCGGCGCGCCGTAGTGCCTCCATGATCCGCCCGTACCCGTACCCGTGCCCGCGCGGCGGCCCGCCGGTGCGCCGTCAACGCAAAGACGCCCGGCCAGGGGTGACCGGGCGTCCTTCGGTATGCCGCGCGGATCCGCGACGGCTTCTCAGTGGGCGGCGACGACCGCCCAGACCACCGACCCCGGGCCGTGGTCCCTGCGCCGCATCCCCCAGTCCTTCGACAGGCACTCCACCAACTGGAGACCGCGTCCGCACTCCTCGTCCGGCGCCGGACGGCGGGACCTGATGAGCGAGTGCGACCCGCCCCGGTCCTCCACCTCTATCCGCACCGCGCCCTCCTCCAGCCGGACCCGGCAGCGGAACTGGAACCCGGCGGCGTGCCGGATGGCGTTCGTCGCCAACTCGCTGATCAGCAGGGTCACGGAGTGCCGGACGTCGTCGCAGTGCACCCGGCTGTCGAGATACGTCTCGGTCAGCCGCCGGGCGATGGAGACCGAGCGGTGGTCCGCCGGGAGATCGAACAAACACGTACGGACGGTGCTGTCGTCCGGCTGCTGCCGGGGAGGGATGTCGGCGGCGATCGTCACGGGCAGTCCTATCGGTGGGGGCACGCCCGGCCCGCCGCGGCGACCGGTGGGACGGGCGGGCGCCGGATGCCGTGGCGCGGTGCCTTCGCGCGCACTCGCGAAGGGGTCGGAGGGACCGCATCGGTGCCGGGCCCCCGCTGTGGTCGAGAACAGGGGCGTAGCCGCGCCTCGTGCACGGCGGCCGGTCTGCCGCGTGAGCCGAGTCACTGCGCCAACTATGGACCGGGTCAGGAAAGTTGGCAAGAACACTCTGCACGGTGCACTGTCGTCTGTGTGTCCTGTGCAGGTTCCTGGACGCATGGCACACTGCACCAGATGATCCGGTGTTCGAAAGGGGCCGTACCGTGAGTGAGCCGAGATCAGCGCCCACGGTTCTCCAGATGGTCCTGGGCCGGCGTCTGCTGCAACTGCGGCAGACCGCGGGCCTGTCGGCGCAGGACGTGGGCAGGAAGCTCCGCCAGTCGCACACCACCATCACCCGGATGGAACGGGCCGAGGTCACTCTGAAGTGGCTCACCGTCAAGGCGCTGCTGGAGATCTACGGTGTCGGGGAGGAAGAGTCCGCCGAGTTCCTGGCGCTGACGGATCAGGCCAATGTCTCCGGCTGGTGGCAGAGCTATCGCGATGTGCTGCCCAACTGGTTCGGCGTCCATGTCAGCCTGGAGAGCGGTGCGACCGGAATCCGCGCGTACGAACCGCATGTGGTGCCGGGGCTGCTCCAGACCCCGGAGTACGCGCGGTGTGTGCTGAGCCTCGGGCTGCCCCGGGCCACCGCCGAGGTGGTGGAGCGCCAGATCGCCCTGCGCCGGGAGAGACAGGCCCTGCTCACGAGGGTCGATCCTGAACCGCCGCACTTCTGGGCCGTGGTCGACGAAACGGTTCTGCGCCGCCCGGTGGGTCCGCCGGAGGTGATGCGCGAGCAGCTCGACCATCTGCTCGCGGTGGCGCATCTGCCGTCGGTGACCTTCCAGGTGGCCCCGTTCCGCGCCGGGCTCCATCCCGGGGGCTTCGGCCCGTTCTCGGTCTTCAGGTTCGAGATCCCGGAACTCCCGGACGTCGTCGGCATCGACAGCCTCACCCGGGCGACGTACACCGAGGACCCCGTCGAGGTCGCCCTGCACCGGGAGGCGCTCGACCAGATGAGCACGTACGCACTGTCGAGAAAGGACACCCTGCGCCTCCTCGACGTCATTCGCAAGGAGCTTGACCCATGAGCCACGTCAGCCACGCGGATCTCACGCTGGGAACCTCAGCGTGGACCAAGCCCTGGAGCGGCAGCAACGGGGGCAACTGCGTCGAGGTGAAGCAACTGGCCGACGGATATGTGGCGGTCCGGCAGTCCCGGGACCCGAACGGACCGGCGCTGATCTTCACCGCGCAGGACATCGCCGAGGTGGTGCGCGGCGCGAAGGCCGGCGAGGCGGACTTCCTGCTCTCCTGAGGCCGGCGACACCGCGGTACGCCCCCGGGGCCGCACGGGCCGCGCGGCTCCGGGTCCGTACCGCCGCGGACCCGCACCCCGCACCTGCACCCTGCGCGAGTACCAGCACGAGCACGAGCACGAGCACGAGAAACAGTACGGAACGACCAGCGGAGGACACCTTCATGACCGACCCCGGGGACGGCGCCCCCATCGACACGGCCAGGGCCCACTCGGCCCGGATCTACGACTACATCCTCGGGGGCAAGGACCACTACCCCGTGGACGCCGCCGCGGCCGAGCAGGTCCTGAAGGTGCTCCCCGGCGCCCGCCAGGCGGCCCGCGCCAACCGGGGCTTCATGCGCCGCGCCGCCCGGCTGCTGGCCGGCCGCGGGCTGCGCCAGTTCCTCGACATCGGTACGGGCATCCCCACCCGGCCCAACCTCCACCAGGTGGTCCAGGAGGTCGTCCCCGACGCGCGGATCGCCTACGTGGACCACGACCCGGTCGTCCTGCGCCACGCGGAGGCCCTGCTGCGCGGTACGCCCGCCGGGCGCACCGAGTATCTCCAGGCCGATGTCCGCGAGCCGGAGAAGATACTCGCCGGGGCCCGGGAGGTGCTTGACTTCGGCGAGCCGGTGGTGCTGTCGACGATCGCCCTGCTGCACTTCGTCGGTGACGACGACGACCCCCGTGGACTGCTGGAGACGCTGCTGGAGCCGCTGGCCCCCGGCAGCGCCCTGATGCTCTCGCACGGTACGGCGGACTTCGACCCGCCCACCATGGCGGGCATCGTGGAGATCTACCGGGCCAACGGGGTGCTGCTGCGGATGCGTTCGCACGCCGAGGTGAGCGAGCTGGTGGCCGGGCTCGACCTGCTGGACCCCGGGTTGGTGCCGCTGGAGGAGTGGCCCCACGCGCCCGAGGCGGAACCGCTCGACACCGCCGGGACACCGGTGTACACCTGCGTCGCGTTCAAGCGGTGAGGCGCTGAGGCGTCCCGGCGGGGCGGGGCGCCCGGGCCCGTACCGCCGCGCCGGTCAGCCGGCCAGCAGCCAGTCGTACGCCCCCCGGGCGCTGAACTCCTGCTGGCCGCCGGGGTACAGCAGGTCGGCCGCCGCGAAGGCGGGGTCCCCGGCTCCGTCCGGCGAGTACGGGATCGCGATGCAGCGCATCCCGGCGGCGCGGGCCGCGGCCGCCCCCGGCGGCGCGTCCTCCAGGACGACGCAGTCGGCGGGTGCCGCGCCCAACTGCCGGGCCGCCTCCAGGAAGACGTCCGGCGCCGGTTTGCCGTGCGGGACCTCCTCGGCCGAGACGGTCGTCGGGAAGAACGCGTCGAGCCCGGTGCCCGAGAGCACCGCCGCGATGCTCTCCGGTGACGATCCCGAGGCCACGGCCATCGGTACCCCGCCTTCGCGCAGCAACTCCAGGAACTCCCGCATCTGCGGGAAGACCGCCGTCGACGCCCGGGCCAGCTCCAGATAGTGCCGGTTCTTGCCCGCCAGGAGTTCGTCGAGAGGAGCGGCGATGCCGTGCTCCTCGCGCAGCACCGCCAGCGTTTCGCGGGTGCTGATGCCGATGAAGTCGGTGTGCCGTTCCCAGCCGAAGTCCGTGACTCCGTACTCGGCGAGCAGCCGCCGCCCCGCCTCGTAGTAGTTGGGCTCGCTGTCCACCAGCGTGCCGTCCAGATCGAAGATGACCGACGGGGTACGTGCAGGACTCATGGACCCCAGCATGCCAGGTGGCCGGTCCGCTGCGCATCGTTCGCCCCGTAAACCTCGTCCGTCACCACGGCCTCACCCGCCCCGCGCCGCGCGGGAACAGGCGCCCGGCCGGTCCCGCGCGCCCGTGCGCGACCCGTTCCGCCGCCCCGCCGGTACCGCTGTGACCAGCGCTTCCGTACGGCGCCGACCGGTGGCGGAGGGGTCCGGCCGCGGGCGGGGGATAGGGCGGCCGCACCACCGGGTAACCACTGCGGAATCCGCCGGGTCCACCCTCCCTCGCGGCGTCCTCGGGCGCGGACCTGCATAAAGATGCTTGGTCTAGACCGCAGACACTTGGTCTAGACCGCTGCTACCGTCGGCCCCGGCAGCCACTGATCAAAAGATCAACAGTCATCGGCGTGGAAGGACAGCGCAGTGGGCGACAGCAGGGCCGGACGGGCATTCATCGGATCGTTCACCTCGGCGGGCGGGCGGGGCGTCATCGCCGCGGCCGTCGACGCGGAGACCGGTGCGCTGACCGAGACCGGAGCCAGCGACGCCGTGGCCGACCCCTCGTATCTGGCCCTCGGCTCCACCACCGGCGACGCCGTCCTGTACGCGGTCTCCGAGACCGACGAGGGCGCCGTCGCCGCCTTCGACGTACGCGGCGCCGCACCCAGGCCGCTGGGCGGACGGGTGCCGGTCTGCGGCGCCGGACCCACCCATCTGGCCGTCGCCGGCGGGCATCTGCTGACCGCGAACTACGGCTCGGGCAGTGTCAGCGTGCTGCCGGTCGGCGACGGCGGCCGCCCCGGCGCCGCCAGCGGCGTCCTCCAGCACGAGGGCACCGGACCCGACCCCGACCGCCAGCGCGGCCCGCACGCCCACCAGGTCCTGCCGGCCCCCGGCGGCCGCTGGGTCCTCGGTGTCGACCTCGGCACCGACTCCGTGCGCGTCTACGCCCTCGACAGCGCGGCGGGCGAACTGGTGGAGCACGGGGAGACCGCGCTGCCCCCCGGCAGCGGCCCCCGCCATCTGGCCTTCCACCCGGCCGGCACCCATGTCTACGTCCTCAACGAGCTGGTGCCCACCATCACGGTCTGCCGGTGGGACGCGGGCACGGGCGTACTGGAACCCCTCGGCGAGGTCCCGGTCCTGCCCGAGGGCACCGAGGGCCGCTCCTACCCCTCCGAGGTGGTCGTCGCCCCCGACGGCACCCGGCTCTGGGTGGCCAACCGCGGCCACGACAGCATCTCCGTCCTCGACCTCGGGGCCGACCGCGAGCGCCCGCGCCTGGTCACCACCGTGCCCTGCGGCGGCCACTGGCCGCGCGATCTGGCGCTCGACCCCACCGGCCGCCGCCTCTATGCCGCCAACGAGCGCTCCGGCGACGTGACCTGGTTCGATATCGACCCCGCGACGGGCATCCCGCGCCGCACGGGCTCCCTCGCCGCCCCCGCGGCCTCCTGCGTCGTCTTCGCCTGACCACGCCGGGCCCTGTCCGCCCCCGCCGGGAAGCGGCTGTCACCGGCCGCCTCGCGCCGCAATCCCCGGAACGGGGCAGGCTGCCCGACGCCGCCCTTCCAGGGGCGCCGGGCCGGGGTCTCGGGGGCACTGAGGGTCCGCTCACCGCCGAAGGCGCAGGGGGAGGAACCGCGCGACGAGCCACAGCGCTGCCGCGCCCGGCGGATCGGCTTACCGC
This sequence comes from Streptomyces sp. NPDC003691, assembly GCF_053981115.1. Taxonomy (NCBI): domain Bacteria; kingdom Bacillati; phylum Actinomycetota; class Actinomycetes; order Kitasatosporales; family Streptomycetaceae; genus Streptomyces; species Streptomyces sp. NPDC003691. The sequence goes on from NZ_JBSFNQ010000071.1 coordinate 18,052, forward strand.
GCAGAAGGGACGCCGCCCCGCCGCCCCCGGCAGGGACCGGCACCCCCATCGCGGGCCGGACAACACCCCGGGCCCCCGGCGCTACGGCGCGCCGGGGGCCCGGGGTGTGAACTGCCTCCGGCTCAGCGCCCGGCGCCCTGCGGCTGGGGGGTGATGCCGAGCGTCGTCGTGTACTGCGACAGCACCAGCTTGCCGATCGCCGGATACGCGCCCAGCACCTCGGCCGCGGGCGCGCCCGCCTCCTTCACGGCGGCGTCCAGCAGCCCGTCGGGCAGTTCGGGGCCGATCAGATACGGGGCGAGCGCAAGCTGCGTCGAACCCGAGCCGCGCAGCTGCTCCGCGACCGCGGCGACGGAACCCTCCTGGTCGAGCGCGGCGGCCATCACGGGCACCGCGAGCCGGGCGGCCAGCAGCATGCCGGTGATCCCCGCGGCGCGTACCGCCTCGTCACCCCCCACGGTGGCGAGGACGATGCCGTCCGCGGCGGTGGCGACGGTGAACAGCCGGGCCCGGTCGGCCCGGGCCAGTCCCGCCTCCGAGAGCCGTACGTGCACGGCCTCCGCGAGCAGCGGGTGCGGGCCCAGCACCTCGGCCAGCTCCACCGGCGCCGCGCTCCGGGCGACGGTCCCGCGGATCCGGTCCATCAGCGCCGCGTCGGGGCCCACCAGCAGTGGCACCACGACGGCCGCGGGGCCCTCGGGCTCCGCCACCTCCCGGCCCGCGGCGAGGGCGAACTCGTAGCGCTCGGTGCGCACCGCGACGATCCGGGCGAGCACCGTCGCCAGGTCGGGGCCACCGGCGTCCGGCGCCTCGGCGGCGACCGGACCGGTGGCCTCCGGCGCGTCCCCGCCCTCGTAGGAGCCCTCGTACGCGCCTTCGTGCGCGGTCTCGACGGCGGCGAACGCCGGGTCCTCCGGCGCGTCGCCGTCGAGGTAACCGATGCCGACATCGAGGCCGGGCAGCTCGGAACGGGCGATGCTTATGATCTCTTCGGCCAGCGCCCGGACGGCGGGCACCGGGGCTCCGGGCACGGCGAGCACCAGCGCGGGCGCGCCTTCGGGAGCCGCCACGGGCTCCGGGCGGCGGTGCCGGCCGGACTGGCGGGGACGCGGCATTCGTACAGGCAGGCCGGGTGCGGGCCCAGTGGGGGAGCTCATGGCGCCGCATGCTACTGGTTTTACCCCCGGGACTGTTCGGGGAGGGGGGTGTCAGACGTCATCTGTCCGTATTTATCCGATGAGTTTGGCCCGTCTTGTCTGTCCCGCTCTGTCACCCCGGAACCCCGAACCCCCGGGAACCCTCGAACTCCGGAACTCCGGAACTCCGGAACTCCGGAACTCGGGAACACCCGAACCCCGGCACTCCACCCGGCCGTGTCTCCGCGCGCCCTGCCGTCCGCCGGGGCGTGTCGCGGGCACCCCCGGGGCGCGGCCCGGGCGTGCCGCCACGGCCGGACGGCGCGCCCGGTCCCGTTTCAGCGGCGCCGGGCGGCGCCGTCGGGGCCGGAGAGACGCAGCATCGCCGGATGGGACGGCAGTTGCAGGGTGCCGGTGGCCAGCGCCGCCGCGATCGACAGGGCGCCCGAGAGCGGATCGCCGGCGGGCGGGACCAGCCGGGCCTCCGGCAGACGTTCCGTCAGCCGGGACCGCAGCGGTACGAGAAGGGGGTCCCCGATCCGGAACAGCCCGCCGGTGAGCGCGATATCCGGTGCCGTGCCCGGCTCCCGCGGGCAGACGGCCTCGGCGGCGTCCGCGATCAGACGGGCCGCGTCCCCGACGATGTCCGCCGCCACCGGGTCGCCCTCGGCCGCGCAGCGGGCGACCTCCGGAGCGAACGACGCCAGGACCGCGGGCCGGTCCGTCCGCGGATACAGCTGCCCCGGCAGCCCGGCCACCGGGCCGAACACCGCCTCCGCGGCGGCCAGCAGGGCGGCCGAGCCGCCGCGCCGGCCGTCATGGGCCCGGAACGCGGCCTCCAGCCCGGCCCGGCCCAGCCACGCGCCGCCGCCGCAGTCGCCCAGCAGATGGCCCCAGCCGTCGGCTCTGCGCCACGCCGTCAGATCCGTGCCGGCCGCGACCATCCCGGTGCCCGCGGCGACCACCGCGCCGGGCCGCTGCCCGAGCGCCCCGGCGTAGGCCGTCACGGCATCGGTGGCCAGCGCCAGCCGGCGGACCCCCAGGGCCTCGTCGAGCGCTCCGGGCAACTCCGCCCGCAGCTCCCCGCCGAGGGTCGCCATGCCCGCCGCGCCCACCGCGACCGCCGTCACCGGCCCCGGGGCGCCGGAGCACCGGGACCTGAGCCCGCGCACCATCGGCAGCAGCTGCTCCAGCAGATGGCGGGCGTCGATACCCGCGGCGCCGGTGCGCACCGGGGTCCGGGACACGGCGGTCTCCGGCCGCCCCGGCCCCGCGTCCGACACCGGGGCGAGGGCCACCCGGAGCCCGGAGCCGCCGGAGTCGACCCCGACGACCCACGCCCCGGGGCCGGGGTTCACGGCAGCTTCCACTCGACCGGCGTCGCCCCTTGCTCCACCAGCATCTCGTTCGCCCGGCTGAACGGCCGGGAGCCGAAGAACCCGCGGTCCGCCGACATGGGCGAGGGATGCGCCGACTCGATGGCGGGCAGGCTGCCGAGCAGCGGCCGCAGATTCCGCGCGTCACGGCCCCACAGGATGGACACCAGCGGCTTGCCGCGGTCCACGAGGGCCCGGATGGCCTGCTCGGTGACCTCTTCCCAGCCCTTCCCCCGGTGGGCGGCGGGCTTGCGGGGCGCCGTGGTCAGCGAGCGGTTCAGCAGCAGGACCCCCTGCTGTGCCCAGGGGGTGAGATCGCCGTTCGACGGCCGGGGGTGGCCGAGGTCCTTGTGCATCTCCCAGAAGATGTTGTCCAGGCTCTTCGGCACCGGCTGGACGTCCGGCGCGACCGAGAAGCTCAGCCCCACCGCGTGCCCCGGGGTCGGATAGGGGTCCTGACCGACGACCAGGACGCGTACGTCGTCGAAGGGCTGCTGGAAGGCCCGCAGCACATGGGCCCCCGCCGGGAGGTACTTCCTTCCCTGGGCGATCTCCTGCCGGAGGAAGTCGCCCATCGCGGCGATGCGCTCCGCCACCGGCTCCAGGGCCTTCGCCCAGCCCGGTTCCACAATGTCGTTCAAAGGCCGTCGTGCAGTCACGGTTCGTCACTCTACTGGTCGAATCACGGCTGTCCCCGGGTCCTGGTGTCATCGTCCGGCCGCCTCCGGTCCCGGGACAGCCGTCCCGCCGGGTCCTGGGCGCGCCGTGCCGTCAGTCCACGGTCGCCGCCCTCACACAGAGCACGTCCGGCAGATGGGCGGCCACCTGCTCCCAGGTGTCGCCGTCGTCCGCGCTCGCGTACAGCTCGCCGTTGCGGTTGCCGAAGTACACCCCGGCGGGGTCCCCGTCGTCCGTGCACAGGGCGTCCCGGAGGACGGTCCCGAAGTGGTCGCCCGCGGGCAGCCCGGCCGTCAGCGGCTCCCAGCTCACCCCCGCGTCGGAGGTGCGGAAGACCCGGCAGCGGTGCCCGGCCGGCACCCGGTCGGAGTCCGCCGCGATCGGGAAGACGTAGGCGGTGTCCGGGCGGTGCGGATGGGCGGCGACCGCGAACCCGAAGTCGGACGGCAGGCCCGCGCCGATATCGGTCCAGCGGGCACCGGCGTCGTCGCTGCGGTAGACGCCCCAGTGGTTCTGCAGATAGAGCCGGCCGGGATCGCCCGCGTCCTGGGCGATCTTGTGCACGCACTGGCCGAACTCGGGGTGCGGATCGGGCAGGAAGACCGCCGACACCCCGTCGTTCGACGGATCCCAGCTCGCCCCGCCGTCCCGGGACCGGAAGACCCCGGCCGCCGACACCGCGACCGTCACGGCCCGCGGGTCCCTGGGGTCGGTCACCACCGTGTGCACGGCCTCCCCGCCGCCGCCCGGCTCCCACCGGGAGCGGGTGGGATGCTCCCACAGCGGCCGGACCAGGGTGAAGGTCTCCCCGCGGTCCTCCGAGCGGAACAGGGCCGCGGGCTCCGTCCCCGCGTACACCACACCGGGATCGCCGCTCGCCGCGGGATGGAGCTGCCAGACCCGCTCCAGCGACGCACCGGTGTCCCGGGGAAACGCGACCGCGGGCCGGTCCGGCTCGGTCCAGCTCGCGCCCAGGTCGTCCGAGTGGAAGACGGACGGGCCCCAGTGCGCGCTGTCGCCGCCGGCCAGCAGCCGCGGCACCGGCCCCCGGGTGTCGATCGCGACCGCGTACACCGCCCGGGCGGGCAGGAAGGGGCCGGACAGCCGCCACCGGCCCGCCCGGCGGCGACCGGTGAACAGCCCCTTGCGCGTCCCCACGGTGAGCAGCACTTCCACCATGTCCCCGCACCTCCGCACGCCGTCGTCCCGGATACGGGCCAGTCTGCACCCGGCCACCGACAGTGGCCCCTCGGGACGGCATCACCGCAGGTCGGGGGCGGTGCGTGGATCAGTCGCCGGTGGCCCCGTCCGCCCCGGCCGCCGCCCTCAGCAGTCCGTCCCAGTCGGGGATCTTCACCGAACGGCGCCCCAGCGAGGCGCCCAGCGCGGCCTCCGCCGCCTCGACGGCGAGCCAGCCGGGCCAGCGCACCGGCCGGTGGCCGGCCGCCCGCAGCCGGCCCGGCGGATCGTCCGCGACCCGCCGGGCGGCCAGCAGCGGAGCGTCCGCGAGCAGGGACTCCACGGTCTCCCGGGCGCACGGCCGGTTGGTGCCGATCACCCCCGTCGGACCACGTTTGATCCACCCCGCCACATACTCGCCCGGCGACGGCAGGCCGTCCCGCAGGACCCGCCCCGCGGTATGCGGGACGGTGCCCGCCCGCTCGTCGAAGGGCAGCCCCGGCACCGGTTCGCCCCGGTACCCCACGGCCCGCAGCACCAGCTGCGCCGGTACGTCCTCATGGCTCCCGGTACCCACCACACCGCCCGCGCCGTCCGGCGCGGTCCGCTCGAACCGTACGGCCGCGACCCGGCCGCCCCGCTCCAGCAGGCACACCGGGCGGAGGAAGAACCGCAGCGCGATCCGCCGCCCGGCCTCCCGGGGCCCGTCCGCCGCCCAGGCGCGCAGCACCTCCAGATTGCGCCGCTGGACCACGGGCAGCCCGGCCGCCGCGGCCGGGGATGCATACGCGGGATCCAGCGCCAGCTCCGCCGGATCCACCACCGCGGCCGCCGACGGCAGCGCGCCCAGCTCCCGCAGCTCCTTCGTGGTGAACCGGGCCTGCGACGGGCCCCGTCTGCCCACCATGTGCACCTCGCGCACGGCGCTGCGGGCGAGGGCGGCGAGCGCGCCGTCCGGCACATCGGTGGGGCGCAGCTCGCCGGCGTCCCGGGCCAGGATCCGGGCCACGTCCACGGCGACGTTCCCGACGCCGATCACGACGGCGCTGCGCGCGCTGAGCGCCGGGCCGGTGAAGTCACCGGCCGGGGCGTCCGGGTGGGCGCTGTACCAGGAGACGAAGTCGGTCGCGGAGTGGCTGCCGGGCAGGTCCTCGCCGGGGATGCCGAGCCTGCGGTCCCGGGAGGCGCCGACGCAGTACACGACGGCGTGGTACAGCTCCAGCAGCCGGGCGGGCTCCAGTCCCGGCGCCCCGGCCTCGACGTTTCCGACGAATGTGATCCGCTCGTCCTCCAGCACCGCCCGGAGGTTGTTCTGCAGCGATTTGATCTTCTCGTGGTCGGGGGCGACCCCGTAGCGCACCAGCCCGTAGGGGCAGGGCAGCCGGTCCAGGACGTCGACCCGGATGCCGGGCACCCGGACCTGGCCGACCAGTCCCTGCGCGGTGTAGACCCCGCTGGGGCCCGATCCGACGACGGCGATACGAAGCACGGAGGCGCTCCTTCCCGCGGGAGCTTCCAGCATCGCACCGCCGGACGTCTCCGGGGAGCCCCGGCGCCGCGGGGAGTCCCCCCGGCGCCCGCGCCCCCCGGTCCGGTCACATCTTGCGCATCCGGCCGATCTCCGCCGACTGCTGCGAGATGACGTCGTTGGCCATCTCCTGGACCAGGGTGTTCCGGCCGTCCGAAAGGGCGTCCGCGGCCATGCTCACCGCGCCGTCGTGATGGGTGATCATCAGCTTCAGGAACAGCTCGTCGAAGGCCTTCCCCTTCGCCGCCTTCAACTGCGCCAACTGGGCGTCGGTGGCCATTCCGGGCATCGTCGCGGTGGAGTGCCCGCCGCCGTGGCCGTGCCCGCCGCTCCCCTTGGGGCGCTTGTCGGCGAACCGCTTCAGCCAGCCGTTCATCATGTCGATCTCCGGCTTCTGCGCCGCCGAGATCCGGTCCGCCACGCCCTTGACCAGCTTGGACTCGGCCCGCCCCGGTACCAGCGCGGTCATCGTCAGCGCCTGCCCGTGGTGCACGACCATCATCTCGGTATAGGTGAAGTCGGCGGAGTTCGGACTGTCGTCGGGCAGGGCCTTCGCGGCCTGCTCGGGGGAGAGCGTCTTCGCCGGTTCACCCGGTTTGCCCGGGGCTACCACGGAACCGGTCGCCTTGTCCGAAGGGCTCGGCTTGCCCGCCGACTTGGTGTCGCCGCCGTTCGATTCGCAGGCGGTCAGGGCGAGTACGGCAGCCAGGGCGGCGGCGGTGAGGGCGACTGGTCTGCGGAAACCCGCGGCCGGGCGGTGGGTGAACACGGGGAACCTCCAGGGGAGCTGGGCAGTGCGGGGGGCCGTTCCGGAACAGTTCCCCGACCTAATGATCAAAAACTTTCATGACGTGTGTGTTTCCATCTATTGAAATGCGCATGCTAGGCACAATACTTCCGTGGTGTCTGAACCGTTCGAAGCGAACGGAGACGAGGGAGGACGCAGTGACCCTGTTGCACACCACACGAGTGCGGCGCAGACGTCTGGGCGTGGCGGCGGCCGCGGCCGGGCTGATGGCGGCCCTGCTGACGGCGGCACCGGCCGCCGCCACACCCGACCCCGGGGACGCCCCCGTTCAGAAGGAGGCCAGCAACAGCCAGGAGGCCGCGGCCCGTTCCGCCATCCAGAGCGGCGGGATACCCGGCGTGGACGAGATCGTCCGCAGCTCCAACGTCGAGCATCTGGCGAACATACCCAAGGACACCCTCAAGGGTACGAACTCGGACATCGCGTTCCAGGGCAAGTACGCCTACGCCGGCAACTACGACGGCTTCCGGATCTTCGACATCTCCAACCCGAGGTCCCCGAAGACGGTCGCCCAGGTGCTCTGTCCGGGAAGCCAGAACGACATCTCCGTCTCCGGCAACCTCCTGATCCTCTCCACGGACTCGTCCCGCAGCGACAACTCGTGCACCAGCACGTCGCAGTCGCAGACGATCAAGAACTCGTGGGAGGGCATCAAGATCTTCGACATCAGCGACAAGCGCAACCCGAAGTACGTCGCTGCCGTCGAGACCGCCTGTGGTTCGCACACCAACACCCTGGTGCCGGACGGCCGCAACCTCTACGTGTACGTCTCCTCGTACTCGCCGAACGCGGCCTTCCCCGACTGCCAGCCGCCGCACGACGGCATCTCGGTCATCAAGGTGCCCCGCAAGGCGCCCGAGCAGGCGAAGGTCGTCGGGTTCCCGGTGCTCTTCCCCGGTGAAGGCCCCGACGGCGGCGGCAACCCCGGTGGTCCGACCAACCCGGGCGTCTCCAAGACGACCGGCTGCCACGACATCACCGTGCTCCCCTCGAAGGACCTCGCGGCCGGCGCCTGCATGGGTGACGGCATCATCTTCTCCATCAAGAACCCGGAGAAGCCGAAGGTCATCGACCGTGTCCAGGACAACGTGAACTTCGCGTTCTGGCACTCGGCCACCTTCAACCAGGACACGGACAAGGTCGTCTTCACCGACGAGCTGGGCGGCGGCGGTTCGGCCACCTGCAACGCGGAGATCGGCCCCAACCGCGGTGCCAACGGCATCTACGACCTCGTCGGCAAGGGCGACAAGCGCAAGCTCGTCTTCCGCAGCTACTACAAGATCCCGCGCCACCAGGCCGCGACCGAGAACTGCGTCGCCCACAACGGGTCCATCATCCCGGTCAAGGGCCGCGACATCATGGTCCAGTCCTGGTACCAGGGCGGCGTCTCGTTCTGGGACTTCACCGACTCGTCGAAGCCGAAGGAGATCGGCTACTTCGAGCGCGGGCCCCTCTCGGTGACCGACTTCATCGGTGGCGGGACCTGGTCGGCGTACTACTACAACGGCTACGTCTACTCCAACGACATGGCCAAGGGCCTGGACGTCCTGAAGATCAACGACAGGCGCACCGACCCGGCCAAGAAGATCAGGCTGGACGAGCTCAACGTCCAGACCCAGCCGGACTACTTCGACGACGACGACGACCACGACCACGACGACGACTAGTCGTCCTCACGACGACTGGTTCTCTCCGCGGACCGGGCCGGAGCCCGGCCCGGTCCGCGGGAGGGCATCACCCCGAGGGGTGAACTCCGTCGACCGCCGGGGCCCGCAGCCGCGGGCCCCGGCGGGCCGGTGAGAAGAGGTCAGGGAGCGGCCGGCCGGGCGGCCGGCGGCACCCCCAGCTCCCAGTCCAGCCCGTAGCGCTGGAACAGCTCGGCCCGCAGCAGCTCGGGCGCCATCGGAGCGCCCGGCAGCACGATCGCGAAGACCGCGCCCATCAACTGCGCGCGCAGCAGCCGGTAGTCGACCCCGACGGTCGCCGAGCCGTACCGCTCCACCGTCCCGCTGAGCAGCGCCGCGAGCCGCTGCTGCTCCGGGCACTGGACGAAACCCTCCGCCTGGAGCACCCCCGACATATGTGCCCGCATCAGTACGGGACGGTGCACGGCCAGCCCCAGGACCGCGTCGATCGCCCGGGCCAGCAGCTCCCGGCCGTCGTCCGTACGCGGCTCCCGCAGCAGCGCCGCCTCCAGCGTCCGGTGCATCAGCCGGTGCACCGCGGACTGGAGCAACTGGTGCTTCCCGGGGAAGTAGTACGACACCAGACCGCGCGCCGAACCGGCTCGGTCCGCGATGTCCGCGAGCGTCGTGGTCTCGTAACCCCGCTCGCCGACCAGGTCGACCGTGGCCTCCAGCAGTCTTTCGCGCGAGCGCCGCCGCAGCTCTTCATTGACCGATGGGCTCCGCGGGCTCATGCTGGACTCCTGCGTTGACTGGCTCTCGGCCAATATACTCAGCGCAGTCCGCCGGACGGCCGTGAGGCCACCGGCCGAGGGGGCCGGTCCGGGCGACGCGGGGGATCGCCCGGACCGGTCGCCGCACCGTCAGTCCGCGGCTCGCGCGCCACCGGCGGACGGGCCGCTGTTCCGGCCCCGCAGCCGCGCCTCCACCCGAGGGAAGGCCGCCACCGCGAGCAGCGCCCAGCCGGTGCCCATCAGCCAGCCGCCGAGTACGTCGCTGGGCCAGTGCACTCCGAGATAGAGCCGGGTCAGTCCGACACCGGCGACGGAGACCGCGGCCACCGTCACGGCCGCCGTCCAGGCCCGGCCCCGTACCCCGTGCCGTCGCAGCAGCCACAGCAGCAGCACGCAGACCACGGCCGCGACCATGGCATGGCCGGAGGGGAAGGCGGCGTAGTTCGCCGAGTCCACCGGATCCGGCCAGCGGGGGCGCTCCCGCCCGACGGCCGCCTTCAGCGACTGCTGCACCACCGCGGCCAGGGCGACGGTCACCGCGGTGTACAGGGCGAGCAGCCGTTCCCGGCGCCACCACAGCCAGATCACGGCGATCGCGATCAGGGCGCGCATGGTCCAGGGGTCCCAGACCCAGTCCGTCAGGATGCGGTTGACCTGCACCAGGTCCGGTTCCCGTACCGCCCGCCGGTGGAGGGCGTCCGCCACCGACCGGTCGAAGGAGATCAGGGGCGACCAGGCGGCGGCGACCAGCCAGAGCAGTACGGCGGAGAGGACGGCGAGCACCAGGCCGGTACGGGCGGCGGCGCGTTCGCCCGGTCCGCCGGGGCGCGGGGGCGGTCCGGGCGGGGGCGCGGAGGTGCCGGAGGAGCCGGACGGGCCTGGGGGTGCGGATCCGGGAGAAGGCATGGGGACGATCTTGCATGCCGGACGGCCGCACGGCCATCCCGTGGTACGGATTCACGCCGCCGGGCGCGGTATCCGGCCGCCCGGACCGGGGGCGGGACCGGGCGGCTCCCGGCTCCGCCGGGTCAGTTCAGGGCGCGCAGCGCCGGGACGAACGCCACCAGGACGGGCACCACGGGCACCAGGGCGGCGGCGGCCGTCAGTTTCAGCCGGTGCACCGGGGCGAGCCGCGGGGCGGCCGCCAGCAGCCGGTTCACCCGCTGGGGGAGATGGTCGTGGTGCGGGGGACAGGGGCCGAACACCCCGCGCTCCTCGTTCAGCTCGACCAGGGCCAGGGCGATCGTCAGCCGCCCGAACCGCTTGGATGCCATATCGTCGGCGGACAGCTCCACCAGCCGGTGCATCTCGTCGCGGAACGCGGCGAAGACCGGTATCTGCGGGAAGCCGGCGGCCAGCGCCCCCGAGACGTTCAGCAGCCAGTCGTGCCGGGCCTTGGCGTGCCCCTGCTCATGGGCGAGTACGGCATCGAGCTGACGGCCCTTCAGGCGCCGCAGCGCGGCCGTGGTGATGACCAGCTGGGGCGCCGATCCGGGCAGCCACCAGGCGCCGGGCCGCTCGCCCTCCAGCACCACGAGCCGCTCGCCCGCCGTCTCCTCGCCGGGCAGCAGCGGAGCCCGGACCAGCAGTTCGCGGCGGCGACGGCGGCGCTGCGCCCGGGCCGTCCGGATCTCCCGGGTCAGCATGGCGGCGGACCAGAGGCCGCCGCAGGCCAGTACCACCGCGAGTGCGGCCGCCCAGGGCCCGCCGGCGCCCAGGGCGTAGGCCTCGACGACCCCCTGCGGCGCGGGGGCGAAGACATGGCCCCTGACCAACTGCCAGGCGGCGGCCGCGCTGAAGGTCATCGACAGCGCGAACGACAGCAGCACCGAGGCGACCACGCACTGCCAGACCCAGAGCGCGACGATCGGTTCGCGTTCCGCCCAGTCGGCCCGTGCCACCAGTCCGGGGGCCAGAACGGCGGCCAGCGCGCCGAGCAGCAGCAGCACGAGGGAGACCAGCATGTCCCCAGCCTATGAGGGCCCGGCTCCGGCGGGACGGCCCCGGGGGCCAAGAGTGACGCACGCCACGGTTTCCGGTCCGGTCGCTGCTCAGAGCGCGAGCAGCATCGCCAGCATGCCGAGGCCCATCGCCAGCCGGCAGGCCGGGACCAGCTCCGGGACCGGTTCCGGGGACGCCCCGGCGGCCGGTTGGGGCCCCGGGCCCGCGGCGGGGGCGAGCCGGGCGCCGGAGCGGAGGACGTAGACGGTGTAGTACGCCAGCAGGGCCCCGGTCAGCACGGGGATCCCGGCGGGGGACGCCGGGGCGTGCCCGCCCGGGTGGCCGCCGCCGGAGGGGTCCGCCATCAGGACGGCCATGTAGACCATCGCCAGCGACCCCACGGCATGGTGGAGGTGGTGGCCGCCGCGCCGGGCCGCCGCCAGGGAGAGCAGCGAGAGCAGCGCGGCGCCGCCGAAGACGACGGCCCCGGCCGCCCAGGCCCGGGGCGGCGGGTCCAGGGCGGCGGCGGGCACCGCCATCACCGCCATCCCGAACCCCATCAGCGCCTCACCGCCCACCGCCCGGCGGGCCCCTCCGGCGCAGGAGCGCATCCGGGCCAGGCAGTAGCCGCCGGCCGCCGCCGACAGGGCGACGAGAAGCCAGCCGGCCGGCGCGGGTCCGTGCACGGGCGCCTCCCCCCGGGCGGCCGTACCTGCGGCCGCGGGTCTCGGCCGGAGGATGCCCGCCGCCCGCGGCGCACACCCGAGCGCACGGGGGTGCGCGGGGAGCGCGACCGCGTGACCCGGCCGTCCCGGCCGGGGCCGGGCACGGCCACCGCCTTCCGGGGGCCGCGGCCGCGCCGGTGGGGCCCGGTCCCGGACGAGGTGGCGCCGGTCCCGGGTCCCGGCGCCGGACCGGGGCCGTATCGGTACTGCGCTCCGGCTTGCCGGCCTTCCCGGTACCGCGCTCCGCTTCCCCGGCCGCGCCGGGGGCGGGCCCACGGCGCTGGAACCCGGGCCCGCGCCGGGAGAGCCAGGAGCGCGGTGTACGGGCCGGGCCGCCCCCGGCCCCCTGCGGCGGGCCCTCCCGGCCCCCACCGGTACCGTCCCCGGCTTCCCGCCCGCACGGGTGCGGTGCCGGGCTCGCCCCGGGAGGGCCCGGAGCGTTCTACGGGGCCGGGCCGGGCGCCCGGCCCGGCGGGCCTCGGTACGGACCGGAGCGCGCACAGGTCCCGGCACCCGCTGGACGGTCCGGCTCCCGTCCCGGCGGCCGCCCGGTGCGGCGGCGCCGGGGTGCGGCGTACGCTGGCCCGCACCTCGTAACCGGCATTCGCAGTATGTGAGACGGGAGAGACCACTCCATGAGCACCGCACCGCCCCGCCCCTCCGGCGGCACGACCTACCGCGACGCCACCGACGCCGATGTTCCGGCCCTGGTCGGGCTGGTCCAGTCCGCCTACCGGGGCGCCGGGGACGAGCGGGGCTGGACCACGGAGTCCCATCTCGTCAGCGGTCGGCGGATCGACGAGGCCGGGATCCGGGGCGTGATGACCGCCGAGGGCAGCCGGATGATGATTGTGACGGGCGAGGACGGCGGACTCGTCGCCTGCTTCCAGCTCGAACGCCGCGGCGACCGCGCCTACTTCGGCCTCTTCGCGGTCCGTCCCGGACTCCAGGGCAACGGCCTGGGCCGGCAGGTGATCGCCGAGGCCGAGCGCCTCGCGGCGGCGGACTGGGGCGTGAGCACGATGGAGATGACGGTGATCTCCGTACGCGAGGACCTGATCGCCTGGTACGAGCGCCGGGGGTACCGCCGCACCGGTACCCTCTCGCCCTTCCCGTACGGCAGCGAGGTCCACGGCACCCCGCTCCGCGACGACCTCGTCTTCGAGCAGCTCGTGAAGGACTTGCAGAACCGGGACTGAACGGCGTTCCGCGCCGGGCGGGGCACCGCCCCGCCCGGCGGACGAGCCCCGGGCCGTATCCCCCGGGGTTTCCCGGAGACCGCCCGGACGGAACCTACGCGGTGAACCGGCCGGTGCGCCGGATCTCGGGGAAGTCGGTGGTGACGCCGTCGAGTTCGAGGGCGCGGGCCAGCCGGAGCCGGGCCTGGTCGTTGACCACCCAGCCCAGGACCCGCAGCCCCTCGGCGTGCGCCCGCTCGGTGGTCTCCAAGGTCAGCCGCCGGATGTTCAGGGCCAGCCAGTCCGCCCCCACGGCCTTCGCCCGGTCCACCACGTCACCGCCCCAGCGGCTCGCGATCAGTACCGTCCGCACCCCCGGTACCAGGGCCGCGATCTCCGCCACGGCGTCGTCGTGGAACGAGGAGACCGTGACCCGGTGGACCAGATCCCGGCGGAGCATGACCTCGGCGAGGACGCGGGCCGCCGCGACATCCTTGATCTCGGCCTGGAGCGGGGACCGCACCGCGTCCACCACCTCGTCGAAGACCGGCACCCGCTCGCCGTCGCCCGCGTTCAGCTCGCGCAGTTCGGCGAGGGTCTTCTCGGCGACGGGCCCGCTGCCGTCGGTCGTACGGTCCACGTCGGCGTCGTGCATGACGACGAGCGCGCCGTCCTTGCTCAGATGCAGATCCAGCTCGATGGCGTCCATCCCGGAGCGTTCCGCCCGGATGAAGGAGCGCAGGGTGTTCTCCGGCGCTACGCCCATGACCCCGCGATGACCGATGGTGAGGAACGACAAGATTCTCTCCGCTTCCGTCGACGGCGGCTCCGGCGCAACTGCCCCACGGGGCAGCGGCCCGGCAGGGCGCAGCCTAATAGTCCCCGTGCCGGAGGGGACCGTCCGTGCACGGACCAGTGCGGTGGACCGCTCCTGTGGGTGTTCAGGCCGAGCGAAGTCGGCGTTCGTACGGTCACAGGCCGTAAACCTTCCTGTCGTCATGAAATAGGGCAGGATAATTTCCATAGGGCTCACTTGTCTGAAAGAAGGCGGCCTGGATACGGTGTCTTGACGCGAGGTTCTCCCGTGGAGGAAGTGACATGACGGAAATTCTTGTGCAGGACGCTGCTACGGCGGCCGGATCCACTGCCGAGCGGGTGATCGACGACCCTGCCTGGCCGCGGCTCAAGAGTGCCGTCGAGGAAATCCGCCCCTGGCAGTCGGCGGACGGCTCCATCGACTTCGACGCCGAGGGCGCCCCCGGCCGGGCCGCCGCCGAGGCCGCCGTCGGACGGATCACCGACGCCCTCGCGCAGCTCTCCCCGCTGCTGCCGCACGACGCCGACTACCACCGGGCGCTCGCCGCGGACCTCCGCAAGTGGTCCGACGGCGCCTTCGGCGTCCCGGACTTCCTCGACTCCCTGCTGGCCTTCCAGCCCGCCGCGCACCGCGCCGACGGCCTCCAGCACCTCGTGGTCTTCCCCATGTACACCCAGAACGGCAACCCGGACCGCAATCTGGAGGCCGTCGTCCTGCGCATGGTGTGGCCCGAGTGGCTCGCCGAGCTGGAGCGCACCCGCTACGACAACCCGCTGTTCTGCGGCATCACCTTCGAGGACTTCACCGCGGGGTACGACACCAACTCCGCCGTCCTCTTCCCCGAGACCATCGCCGTGCGCGAGGCCCCCGAGCGCTTCACCTGGGGCGGCATCTTCTGCGACCGCGAGGCCGCCCGCTTCCGCGCGGTGACCAACGAGGCCGTCAGCGTCCTCGGCCTCGACCTCCCCGAGGACATCGGGGCCATGGTCGGCGACCAGCAGCGCTGCGAGGAGGCCTTCGTCCTGTGGGACATGGTCCACGACCGCACCCACAGCCACGGCGACCTGCCGTTCGACCCCTTCATGATCAAGCAGCGCCAGCCGTTCTGGATGTACGGCCTGGAGGAGCTGCGCTGCGATCTCACCGCCTTCAAGGAGGCCGTGCGCCTGGAGGCCGACGGGTTCCCGCAGGGCCGTGACGTCCAGTACGCCGTGCTGTTCGACCGGATGTTCCGCTTCCCCGTCACCGGCGAGCGCGTCCGCAACTACGACGGCCTCGGCGGCCAGCTCCTCTTCGCCTACCTCCACCAGCACGATGTGCTCCGCTGGACGGACAACACCCTGAAGATCGACTGGGAGCGGGCGCCGCAGATCACCAACCAGCTCTGCGCCGAGATCGAGAAGCTCTACCGCGACGGCATCGACCGCCCCAAGCTGGTCCACTGGTTCGCCGCCTACGAACTGGTCTCCACCTACCTCGCCCCGCACCCCGGATCCCGCTGGGCCAAGGGCCCCGAGGCCCTCGACCTCTCGCAGCCGCCGCGTAAGCTCGTCGACGACGTGCTTCCCGACGAGTTTCCGCTCAGCATGTTCTATGAGGCCCTGTCCAAGAAGCTCCGGAAGGTGATCTCCGCGACCAAGGGGATCACCGCGAACCGCCCGGTGGCCGACGGCACCGCGTCCGGGGCAGCCGCGTGACCATCCGTACCGAGGAGGCGACCGAGATGAAGAACTCCAACGGCCCGCTGGAAGGGGCCGTCGTCGCGGTCGCCGGCGCGGCGGGCCCCGCCGGGCGCGCCGCCCTGCTGCGCCTCGCGGAGGCCGGCGCCACCGTCGTCGGCGCCGATGCCGACCCCGAGCGGCTGGCCTCCGCCGTCGACGCGGCCCGCTACGCCCACGGCGGTGCCACCGTCACCGGTGACACCGTCGACCTGCTCGACCTCGACGCCACCCGCGAATGGGCCGCCAAGACCGAGAAGGAGTTCGGCCGGATCGACGGCCTGGTGCACCTCGTCGGCGGCTGGCGCGGCAGCGCCTCCTTCGCCGAGACCAACCTCGCCGACTGGGACCTGCTGGAGAAGCTGCTGATCCGCACCGTCCAGCACACCTCCCTCGCCTTCCACGACGGGCTGCTCCGCAGCGACCGCGGCCGCTATCTGCTGATCAGCGCCGCCGGAGCGAGCGCCCCCACCGCGGGCAACGCCGCCTACTCGGCCTCCAAGGCCGCCGCCGAGGCCTGGACCCTCGCCCTCGCCGACGCCTTCCGCAAGGCCGGTGGCGAGGACGGACCCAAGTCCGCGGCCGCGATCCTGGTCGTCAAGGCCCTGGTGCACGACGCCATGCGCGCCGAGCGCCCGAACGCGAAGTTCGCGGGCTTCACCGACGTCTCGGAACTGGCCGACGCCATCGCCGGGGTCTGGTCCACGCCCGCCACGGAAGTGAATGGACAGCGCCTGTGGCTGACGCCCCGCCCGTGAAGAACCACCCGACGGCCGCCCGGCGACGCCACGACCCCGCGGTACGGGGCTTCGCCAGCGACAACTACGCCGGTGTGCACCCCGAGATCCTCGCCGCGGTGGCCCTCGCCAACGGAGGCCACCAGGTCTCCTACGGCGAGGACGACTACACCGACCACCTCCAGCGCATCATGCACAGCCACTTCGGCCCCACCGCCGAAGCCTTCCCGGTCTTCAACGGCACGGGGGCCAATGTCACGGCCCTCCAGGCCATGACCGACCGCTGGGGCGCGGTGATCTGCGCCGAGACCGCCCATATCAACGTCGACGAGGGCGGCGCGCCCGAGCGCATGGCCGGCATCAAGCTGCTGACCGTGCCGACGCCGGACGGCAAGCTCACCCCCGAGCTGATCGACCGGCAGGCCTGGGGCTGGGAGGACGAGCACCGGGCGATGCCCCAGGTCGTGTCGATCACCCAGAACACCGAACTCGGCACGGTCTACACACCCGCCGAGATCCGGGCGATCGTCGAGCACGCCCACGAGCGGAACATGAAGGTCCATCTCGACGGCGCCCGGATATCCAACGCGGCAGCGTCGCTCGACGTCCCCATGCGGACCTTCACCAACGCGGTCGGCGTCGACGTGGTTACCTTCGGCGGCACCAAGAACGGCATGATGTTCGGCGAGGCGGTCATCGTCCTCGACCCCGGCGCCGTCAGCCATATGAAGCATGTGCGCAAGATGTCCATGCAGCTCGCCTCCAAGATGCGCTTCGTCTCCGTCCAGCTGGAGGCGCTGCTCGCCCAGGACCTCTGGCTCCGCAACGCCCGGCACTCCAACGCCATGGCGCGGCGGCTCGCCGACGGCGTCCGCCAGGTCGACGGGGTCGAGATCCTCTACCCCGTCCAGGCCAACGCCGTCTTCGCACGGCTCCCGCACGAGGTGACCCGTAGGCTCCAGCGCCGGTTCCGCTTCTACTTCTGGGACGAGACCGCGGGCGATGTCCGCTGGATGTGCTCCTTCGACACCACGGAGGAGGACGTCGACGCCTTCGTGCAGGCGCTGAAGGAAGAGATGGCCCGCTAGCGCGGCTCTCCTCGCCACCCTCCCCGGTTGCATGAATATGCGGCCGACCGGAAATCCATTGACCCGGTCGGCCGCTTTTCCTATGGTTCGACGCATGGAACTGATCCAGCAGACGGACGGCATCGCCGCCTATCTGGCCGCCGACGACACCATCGACCACGGCCATCCACTCGTCCGCGAGACCGCCGCCCGGCTGCGGCGCGACACCTCCGGCGCCCACGACTACGCCCGCGCCGCCTTCGAGTTCGTCCGCGATTCCGTCACGCACTCCATCGACGCGGACGACCCCCGGGTCACCCGGCGCGCCTCCGAAGTCCTGGAGCAGGGCACCGGCATCTGCTACGCCAAGGCCCATGCCCTGGTCGCACTGCTGCGCGCCGAGTCGATCCCCGCCGCCCTCTGCTACCAGAACCTCGGCGTCGTGCACGGGCTGGTGGCCCTCAGGCTGCCGGGCCGCGATCGCTGGTCGCGGATCGACCCCCGGGGCAACAGGCCCGGCGTCGACGCGCAGTTCTCCCTCGACGAGGAGCGACTGGCCTTCACCGTCGATCCGGAGTCCAATGAGGTGGACTACCCGGTGCTGTATGCTGCACCACATCCGGCGGTGCTCGCCGCCCTTCGGGCCGCGCCCGACCGGAAGACCCTCTGTGAAACGCTCCCCACCGCACTGTGACGAGGAACCGCATGGCGCTCACGCTCACCGTCGCCGACGAGGTCACCGCCCTCGCCCCCGGCTTCACCCATCTCGCGATCGAGGCGCACGGGCTGGCCAACGGCCCCAGTGACGACCACAGTTCCGCGCTCCTCGACTCCGCCGCGCGCCGCCTCGCCGAACGACTCGGGGGACGCGCCCCGCACGAGGACCCGCATATGGCCGCCTGGCGCGAGGTCTACACCGCCTTCGGTGCCAAGCCGTCCCGTACCCGCAACTCCGCCGAGGCGCTCGCCAAGCGCGCCCTCGCCGACGGCGGGCTGCCCCGGATCAACCTTCTCGTCGACGTCTACAACGCCATCAGCGTCGCCCATCTGATCCCCGTGGGCGGCGAGGACCTCGACCGCATCAGCGGCGGAATGCGCCTGGTGCGCGCGGCCGGGGACGAGCCCTTTACCACCGTCGCGGCCGGCGTGGAGACCGTCGAGCACCCGGAGTCCGGCGAAATCGTCTGGTGCGATGGTGAGGGCGTCACCTGCCGCCGCTGGAACTGGCGGCAGGGGCCGCGCACCCGGCTCACCGAGGAGTCGGTGAACGCGGTCTTCCTGCTGGAGTCGCTCGCGCCCATGAGTATCGACGCGCTGAAGGCTGCCGGAGCCGAACTCGCGGAATCCCTGGAGAAGGTCAGCCCGGGCGCCCGGATCACCGTCCGCGAGCCCGGCCGCTGACCGCACCCCGCCGGGACCGGAGACTTCCCCGCCGGTCCCGGCGGGGCCGCGGTGTGTCGGGGTGTGTCGGGGTGCGTCCCGGCGCCGGGGCGCCTCAGCGGGCTTCGCGGACCTCGGCCGGAGTCGGCGCGGTGCCTCCGAGATGCGCCGGTACCCACCAGGTGTCGGTGGCGTCCATCGGGCGTACGGGATAGGCGCGCTGCGCCGATTCGAGCAACTCCTCCACCCGCTCGCGCAGCCGGCGGGTGATCGCCCCCGCGTACTGGTCCACCGGGGCTTCCACCGGCTCGCCGACGCGGATGGTGACGGGGATATGACTGCGCTTCAGATTGCGCGGGCGCCCCTTCGTCCAGAGCCGCTGCGTGCCCCAGAGCGCCACCGGAATCAACGGGACCCCGGCCTCCTGGGCGAGTCGTGCGGCACCCGACTTGAACGACTTCAGGGTGAACGACTGGGAGATCGTGGCCTCGGGGAACACCCCGACGATCTCACCCGCGCGCAGGGCTTCGAGGGCGTACTGGTACGCGTCCTCGCCCTTGGCCCGGTCGACGGGGATGTGCTTCATCCCGCGCATCAGCGGACCGCCGATCCGGTGCCGGAAGACGGACTCCTTCGCCATAAAGCGGACCAGCCGCTTCTGGGGGAGTGCGGCCAGCCCCGCGAAGATGAAGTCCAGATAGCCGATGTGGTTGCTCACCAGCACGGCCCCGCCCGTCTTCGGGATGTGCTCGGAGCCCTGGGTGTCGATCTTCAGATCCAGCGCCTTGAAGAGGGCGCAGGCGGCGCCGACGATCGGCCGGTAGACGAGCTCAGCCATCCGGAGAGGACCCTTCTGTCGTGCCCGGGGAGGGTGGCTCCCGGTAGAAGTTACGCAGCCGTAGGTTTATAGGCGCTGCGCAGATCGTGCCCCATACGGAACGGTCTGGCCAGTCCCGGCGTGTCCGCCGGGCGAGATTCTCGTCACGCCCCTGGCCGGTCCATTCACTCATACCGCGACGGCCCCGGTTGCGGCGGGCTGCCGGGGGTGTGCGGGCGGCGTTGGGAAGGTCACAGTTCCAAGCGCTTGCTCAGGGGTAGGGTAAGAAGCGTACTGGTGAGTAATATCTGGTTCGGAGCGTCGCCCGCCACGGACCGGAAACCCCGCCTCCAGGCACTTATGCTGCCTGGCAGAACGAACCCCCCGGCCCGGCGCGCACGGGGAAACACCACGGAAATGGCCACTGCAAGTAGGAGAGCCGGCGTGAGCTTGAGGATCGTTGTCTGTGTGAAGTACGTGCCCGATGCCAGTGGCGATCGTGGGTTCGCGGATGATCTGACGGTGGATCGTGAG
>NZ_JBSFNQ010000072.1:0-37677 GCF_053981115.1 Streptomyces sp. NPDC003691
GATCAGCTCGTCCGCGAGATGGGCCAGGCCTGGGGGTCCCCCCACGCCGCCAGGCGTCCAGGCCTGGGGGTCCCCCCACGCCGCCAGGCGTAGGGGGCGCAACTGCGCGAGAACCGTCCACGGCCCGCGTCCGGGCACCGACGCCACCGGGCCGGGCGCTTCCCGTGACCGGGCCCGGGAGCCGGAAACGGCCCGGGAGCCGTGGAGAGCCCGGCCGCTCAGGGCCACCCCGCCCGCGCCCTCCACGCCCCCGGGCCGGGCACTCCCGGGGCCGCGGAGCCCCGCACCGGGAGCACGGGGCCCGGTGGAGGGACACCTCCCGGGAGGCGGGCCAGCCATGGCAGGGACGCACCGTGGACGCGACCTCCGCGACGCCCCCGCGGGAGGCGGCCTACCCGATGTCCAGGGGGTCGATGCGGATACGGACCTGGTCCTGGCCGCCCCGGGCCGTCCGCGCCGCCCGGGCCGCCTTCAGGGCCCGTGCCAGCGCCGCGCCGCTCCCCGGCGGCACCCGCAGCAGGACCTGGGACCACGGCTCCCCCACCGGGGGGTCGCCGGGGCGCCGGGGGCGCCCGGCCGGCGGCTCCGGAAGCGGCACCGGACCCAGGACCTCCGTCTCCGGCGGGAGCCCCGCGCCGGCCACGAACGCGGCCACCGTGTCCGTGCGGCCCGTCACCGCCGCCATCCGGGACACCGGCGGGAAGCCCAGCTCCGCCCGGTCCGCCAGCTCCCGTTCGGCATGGCCCACCGGGTCCCAGCGCACCAGCGCCTGGACCGGGCGGAGGGTCGGCTCGGCGACGACGACCACCGTGCCGCCCCCGGGGCCGCCCCGGACCAGCGCCGCGGCGTCCGTCCAGCGCCGCAGGGCCTCCTCCGACGAGCGCAGATCGGGCCGCCCGAGCATCGCCCAGCCGTCCAGCAGCAGCGCCGCCGCATAACCGCCGTCGGCGACGGGTTCGGCGCCCGGCGTGCTGACCACCAGGGCGGGCCGCCCCGGCACCGAGTCCAGCACATGGTCGCGGCCGGAGGTACGGACCGGCACCGCAGGGAACGTACGCCCCAACTCCTCCGCGGTCCGCCGGGCGCCCACCACCCGGGCCCGGAGCCGCGTACCCCCGCAGGCGAGGCAGTGCCAGCCGGGCTCCTGCCGCCCGCACCAGCCGCAGCACAGCTCCCGCTCGTCGGGCGCCTGGAGCGGACCGGAGCACTGCCCGCACCGCGCGGGTGTCCGGCACCGCTCGCACGCCAGCCGGGGCACATAGCCCCGCCGGGGCACCTGGACCAGCACCGGCCCGTCCTTCAGCCCGTCCCGTACGGTCTCCCACGCCAGCGTCGGCAGCCGGGCGGCGCGCGCCGCTCCGTCCCGGCCCAGCTGTTCGTCCCCGACGGTGCGCACCAGGGGGGCCGCGGCCCGCACCTGGTCCCTGGGCGCGCGCAGCGGCCGCGCCCAGCCGCTGCGGACGAGCTGCGCCGCCTCGACGGTGCAGCTCAGGGAGCCCAGCAGAAAACCGCAGGACTCGTTGCGGGAGCGCAGCTCCAGCACCTCACGGACATGCGGGAACGGTGCGCGGTCGTCGCTGTGGCTGCCGTCGCCGTCGTCCCAGACGGCGACCAGGCCCAGCTCCCGTACCGGGGCGAACATCGCCGCGCGGGTGCCGACGACGGCCCGGACGGAACCCCGGCGCACCGCGAGCCACTGCGCGTACCGCTTCTCGGGCCCCGAGTCCGCGGTCAGCACCGCATGCCGCCCGGTCCCGAGCAGCGCGGTCAGCGCCTCGTCCACCCGGGCGACGCGCCGCCCGTCGGGGACGACGACCAGCGCGCCCCGCCCGGAGGCGAGGGCGGCGGCCACCGCCCGGGCCAGTTCGTCCGGCCAGTGCGGGCCGGGCAGCGCCGTCCAGACGGCCCGGGGGCTCGCGCCGCCCGCCAGGGCCCGCAGGAACTCGGGCCCGCTGGTGTACCGCCGCCAGCTCTCCGGACCGGGCACCGGGGGCGGCGGGAGCGGCGGCGGCGACGGCCGGCCCTCGGCCCGGGCGTTCCGCGGCGGGACGGCCAGCTGGAGTACGTCCGCCAGCGAGCCCGCGTACCGGTCGGCGACGTCCCGTGCGAGCGCCAGCGCCGCCGGGTCGAGCACCGGCTCCGGGGAGACCACGCTCGCCAGCGCGGCGAGCGCCCCGCTGTAGTCCGATTCGGCGCGGCGCTCCACCAGGAAGCCGTCGATCAGTCCGCCGCCCTCCCGGCGGCCCTGCCGCACCCGGCTGCCGCCCGCCCCGAACCGGACCCGCACCCGGACTCCGGGCTGCGCCTCCGCGTCCAGCTCCTTCGGCACCGCGTAGTCGAAGAACTGGTCCAGATGGAGCACGCCCTTGTTGACCACGACGCGCGCCACGGGCAGCTCCTCGGCGAGCGCGGCGCCGCGCCAGGTCCGTGGTTTGGCCCGGGGCACGTCGGCCCGCCGGACCGCGTCCCGGATCAGCGCCAACTGCTCGGGCGCGGCCGGTGCGGCCGGCCCGTCCTGCCCGGCCGACTCGTCCTCCCTGCTCACACCCGTAATTCTGGCAGAGCCCACCGACAGTCCCGGGTCCCGGAGCGCCACCGGAGTCACCGCCCGGCCCCGGAACGCGCGGAACCCCGCCGCCCGGGCGGGGCAGCGGGGTTCCGGAGGCGGAGCGCCGGGGTCAGAGACCCGCGGCGGTGCGGAGCGCGTCGGTGCGGTCGGTCCGCTCCCAGGTGAAGTCCGGCAGCTCACGGCCGAAGTGGCCGTACGCCGCGGTCTGCGCGTAGATCGGCCGCAGCAGGTCCAGATCGCGGATGATCGCCGCCGGGCGCAGGTCGAAGACCTCGCCGATGGCGTGCTCGATCTTCTCGACGTCGACCGTGGCCGTGCCGAAGGTCTCGACGAAGAGACCGACCGGCTCGGCCTTGCCGATGGCGTACGCGACCTGCACCTCGCAGCGTGCCGCGAGGCCCGCCGCGACGACGTTCTTGGCGACCCAGCGCATCGCGTACGCGGCGGAGCGGTCCACCTTGGACGGGTCCTTGCCGGAGAAGGCGCCGCCGCCGTGGCGGGCCATGCCGCCGTACGTGTCGATGATGATCTTGCGCCCGGTGAGCCCGGCGTCGCCCATGGGGCCGCCGATCTCGAACCGTCCGGTGGGGTTCACCAGCAGCCGGTAGCCGTCGGTGTCCAGCTTGATGCCGTCGTCGACGAGCTCCTTCAGCACGTGCTCCACGACGAACTCGCGGATGTCGGGAGCGAGCAGCGAGTCCAGGTCGATGTCGGAGGCGTGCTGCGAGGAGACCACGACCGTGTCGAGCCGGACGGCCTTGTCGCCGTCGTACTCGATGGTGACCTGGGTCTTGCCGTCGGGCCGCAGGTAGGGGATGGTGCCGTTCTTGCGGACCTCTGAGAGCCGGCGGGAGAGCCGGTGCGCCAGGTGGATGGGCAGCGGCATCAGCTCGGGCGTCTCGTCGCACGCGTAGCCGAACATCAGCCCCTGGTCGCCCGCGCCCTGCCGGTCGAGGTCGTCACCGCCGTCGGTACCCTCGACCCGCTTCTCGTACGCCTCGTCGACGCCCTGGGCGATGTCCGGGGACTGCGCTCCGATCGAGACCGAGACCCCGCAGGACGCGCCGTCGAAACCCTTCTTCGACGAGTCGTAGCCGATCTCCAGGATCTTGTTGCGCACGAGCGTCGGGATGTCGGCGTACGCCTGGGTGGTGACCTCGCCGGCCACATGGACCAGTCCGGTGGTGATCAGCGTCTCGACGGCGACGCGGGACGTGGGGTCCTCCGTCAGCAGGGCGTCGAGGATGGTGTCGCTGATCTGATCGGCGATCTTGTCGGGGTGACCCTCGGTCACTGACTCCGAGGTGAAAAGACGGCGGGACACATCGCTCCCTGGGGTTGCAGCGGCTGCTGGCTGATCATGGGTGGACCGGCAGGGGGCTGCGCCCCGCGACGTTCCGCGCACCAGTTTATCCGCCACCGTCCGCCGTCGGTCCACCCGTCCCGATTCGTGAGAGCCGAGTGGCCGATCCCTGAGCTGCGGCGATGGGGGCCCGGGGTGGGAGGAAAGGCCGAAATCATGCCTGTCGCCAGAGCCCTTTCGGGCGTTTTTCCGCGTCCGGCGTGGAGCGGGGCGCGTCGCCGTGTCCCGCCGGGCAGGACGGCCGGGCGCGACTCCGGCCGGGCGGGGCGGCGGTACCGGACCCGGCCGGGCGGCGCCCGGCCGGTCCGCTCCCCGGAGAGCGGACACGGGGCACCGCTTCCCGGACCACCGGGCCGGTACCGGTGCCCCGCGGGCGGCAGGGGAACGACAGCGGTACGCAGCCGGGCGCCGTCCGGCCCGGCGGGCGGACGGCGGGGGCGATCGATTCGCGGTGCCGCGGCCGGGGCGCGGTCCGGGCCCCGCGGGCGGGCGGCGGGGTCGTACCGGCCGGGTTTCCGGCAGAGCGCCCGAGGGTGGCGCAGGCCCGCCGCGGGCCGGGGACGGCCCCGGCCGTACCGGAGGCCCGCACCGGGCCGCCGCGTACCGGGGGCGGAGGCCGCTGACCGGACCGGCCCGGCCGACGGGCCGGACCCGGACGGCCCGGGCCGACAGCGGCACCGGACATACCCGGGAGTGGTACCGGTCCGCCGCGTACCGGCACGCGGGCCGGGAGCCGCACCGGTGTCCCCGCCCACCGGCGGCAGGGACCGGCACCCCCGCCTGCCCCACCCCCCGGGCGGGAGGCCGGCGGAGCCGGCTCAGTCCAGCCGGGGCAGGACCAGGTCCCAGACCGTGTCCGCGAGGGACTCCTTGGGGCCGTACGGCACCGGGGTCTCCGCGCCGTCGCGGTCGAGGACCACCGCCTCGTTCTCCTCCGAGCCGAAGGTCCGGCGCTCCCCCACCTCGTTGACGACCAGCAGGTCGCAGCCCTTGCGGCGGAGCTTGTCCCGGCCGTTCGCCAGAACGTCGTCGGTCTCGGCGGCGAAGCCCACGATCACCTGACCGGCCCGGGGCCGTTCGGCGGACAGTTCGGCGAGGACATCCGGATTGCGGACCAGGGCGACGGGCGCGGGCTCCGCCCCGTCCCGCTTCTTGATCTTGCCGGGGGCGTAGGCGGCCGGACGGAAGTCGGCGACCGCCGCCGCCATCACCACCGCGTCCGCGTCCGCGGCGGCCGCCAGCACCGCCTCGCGCAGCTCCAGCGCGGTCCCGACGGGCACCACGTCGACGCCCGCCGGATCGGGCAGGGCGGTGTTCGCGGCGACCAGGGTCACCCGGGCCCCCCGCGCGGCCGCGGTGCGCGCCAGCGCGTACCCCTGCTTGCCGGAGGAGCGGTTGCCCAGGAACCGGACCGGGTCCAGCGGCTCCCGGGTGCCACCGGCGCTGATCACCACATGGCGGCCCGCGAGATCGGGCACCGCGGTGCCCCGGGCCAGCACCCGGCGGCAGACCTCGAAGAGTTCACCGGGGTCGGGGAGCCTCCCCTTGCCGGTGTCGGCACCGGTCAGCCTGCCCACCGCGGGCTCGACCACCACGGCGCCGCGGCGGCGGAGCACGGCCACATTCTCCCGGGTGGCCGGGTGCTCCCACATCTCGGTGTGCATCGCGGGTGCGAAGACGACCGGACAGCGGGCCGTGAGCAGGGTGTTCGTCAGCAGGTCGTCGGCGAGGCCATGGGCCGCCTTCGCCAGCAGATCGGCGGTGGCGGGGGCGACGACCACCAGATCGGCGCCCTGGCCGATCCGGACGTGCGGTACCTCGTGCACCCCGGACCAGACCTCGGTCGAGACGGGGTGGCCGGAGAGGGCCTCCCAGGTCGGGGCGCCGACGAAGCGGAGGGCCGACGCCGTCGGTACCACCCGGACGTCATGGCCGGACTCCGTGAGCCGGCGCAGCAGCTCGCACGCCTTGTAGGCGGCGATGCCCCCGGCGACCCCCAGCACGACACGCGGCTTCTCGGACGTCCCCGGCGCCCCGTTCCCGGCTGCCTCCGGCGAAGCGCCGCCGGACGGCGCCCCCGACGACGGATCCGGCGTACTCGGCCCGGCCATGGTCTCTCCCCACTCTCGACTGTCACCCCCCATGACACACCACAGGCCCGGCGGTCTACCCGCCGGGCCTGTGGTGTGCGGATGCCGGATGCGGAGGGCGTCCGCACCGGTTCATCCGGCGATGCCGCCCTCGGGCGGCGATCGGTTCAGCGATCGTTGGGCGAACCCTCGGTGGCCTCGGAGGTCAGCAGACCCGCGTTGATCTCACGCAGCGCGATCGAGAGGGGCTTCTCGTGGACGTGGGTGTCGACGAGGGGGCCGACGTACTCCAGCAGGCCCTCACCGAGCTGCGAGTAGTACGCGTTGATCTGGCGCGCCCGCTTGGCCGCGTAGATCACGAGGCTGTACTTCGAGTCCGTGGCCTCGAGCAGCTCGTCGATCGGCGGGTTGATGATGCCCTCGGGCGCAGTGATGGAAGAGGACACGCTCTACCTTCCGAAAGAGGGAAATTGACGGTCTCGGCCGGTTCGGCCGAGGGCGGAGGTGCGTGGAGAGTTCCGCGCCGCCCCGCCCGGCCCGGCGAGATCTCGAAAGTGGATCACTCGCCGGACGACACTGCCATCAAGGCTAGCAGCTCACGCGCCACGTCCTCGACGGAGGTGTTGACCAGGGTCGTGTCGAACTCGGACTCGGCGGCCAGCTCGATCCGGGCGGCGGCCAGCCGCTCCTCGATCACCTCGGCCGACTCGGTGCCCCGGCCGGTGAGCCTGCGCACCAGTTCGTCCCAGCTCGGCGGGGCCAGGAAGACCAGCCGGGACTCCGGCATCGACTCCTTGACCTGCCGGGCGCCCTGGAGGTCGATCTCCAGCAGCACCGGCTCACCCGCCTCCAGCCGGTCGAGGACCGCCCGGCGGGGCGTGCCGTACCGGTTGCCCGCGAAGGTCGCCCACTCCAGCAGCTCGCCGTTGGCGATCAGCTTGTCGAATTCGTCGTCGGTGACGAAGAAATACTGGACGCCGTGGCGCTCGCCGGGGCGCGGCTTTCTCGTGGTGGCCGACACCGAGAGCCAGACCTCGGGGTGAACCTTGCGCATATGCGCGACGACCGTGCTCTTGCCGACCCCTGAGGGGCCGGAGAGCACGGTCAGCCGCGGACGTACTTCTGCTGCCATGCAGCGATTATCCCGGTTCTCCGGAGTGTCCGGGACCGCCGCCCCGGACACCGGGAGAGGATCAGGCGGGGCCGCCGCCGAACTCCCGCTCCAGGGAAGCGATCTGGTTGGAGCCGAGACCCCGGACACGACGGCTTTCGGAGATGCCGAGCCGCTCCATGATCTGCTTGGCGCGGACCTTGCCCACGCCGGGGAGCGACTCCAGGAGCGCGGAGACCTTCATCTTGCCGATGACGTCGTTCTCCTGGCCCTGCTTGATGACCTCGTGGAGCGAGGCGCCGGAGTGCTTGAGTCGATTCTTGACCTCGGCCCGCTCCCGGCGAGCCGCGGCGGCCTTTTCGAGCGCGGCTGCGCGCTGTTCAGGGGTAAGGGGCGGAAGAGCCACGCCTACGTCACCTCGGATGTCGAACTGTCGGATACGGACCGGTGAGGAACCTAGTAGCCCCACACCAGGCGAGCAACGAGCAACGCAGTGCTCGTGCCGCTCTTCGACGGAGACTAGCGGGCCGCACCGCTCCAGTCAGCGAGAACAGAGGAAAAGTCCTGGTCAGCATCAACCGACCGGGACTTTTACGACAAAACGGTGGGGTTTTTCGTCAAGATTCTGTCAACTCGCTGTGAGGACGGCTTTCCCGGACGGCCCGGCGGCCCCGCCGGCAAATCCGCTGGTCAGTACATCTACACGCGGTGACGGGCGGGGCCGGTGCACCGGAACCCGTTCGCAAACCGGTTCGGATTCCGATTCGGGTTCCGATTCGGGTTCCGGCCCCTCCGGAGACGGCTCCGGTCCCACCCGTAGGGACTACGCCCCGGCGACCGCCGCCCGGCACTCGTCCGCGAAACGCTCCGCGGCGGCCCGCAGGGCGGCCGGGTCCGGACCGTGGCGCAGCACGCCCCGGCTGACGCTGGGGACGACCTGGCCGGCCGCCGCGCCGAAGACCCGGGGGATGTCCGCCGGGGTCGCCCCCTGGGCCCCGATGCCCGGGGCGAGCAGCGGGCCGTTGACGGCCAGGTCCACTCCCGCGTCGCCGAGGGTGGCCCCGACCACCGCGCCGACCGAGCCCAGCGGCCGGGCGTCCGCGTTCTCGGCGGCGATATGGTCCAGCATCACCTGGGCCAGCGGCCTGCCGTCGGCGGCCACGGCCCGCTGGACCTCGGCCCCCTCCGGGTTGGAGGTGAGGGCCAGCACGAAGACGCCCGATCCGGCGGCGGACGCGGCGTCCAGCGCGGGGCGCAGGGAGCCGAAGCCGAGATACGGGGAGACGGTAACGGCGTCGGAGAAGAGCGGGGACGCCGGGTCGAGGAAGGCCGAGGCGTACGCCGCCATGGTGGAGCCGATATCGCCGCGCTTGGCGTCCATCAGGACCAGGGCGCCCGCGGACCGGGCCTCCGCCACGGCCTTCTCCAGTACGGCGACGCCACGGGAGCCGAACCGTTCGAAGAAGGCGGCCTGCGGCTTCAGTACGGCGACTTGGTCGGCGAGGGCCTCCACGGTGGTGCGGGTGAACTTCTCCAGACCGGCGACGTCGTCGTCGAGGCCCCAGGCGGTGAGCAGGGAGGCATGGGGGTCGATGCCGACGCAGAGCGGGCCGCGGTCGTCCATCGCCGCGCGCAGCCGGGTGCCGAAGGGGGTGGTGGGGGTGGTCATGCGGCGGTCTCCTCGCTGTCCGCTCGGCGGGCACCGGCCCGGACGTCGGCTCCGACGGCCTCGGCCAGGGTGGCGTACGGGCTGTTCCTCAGCCGGGCGGCCAGTCCCTTGTGGACGGCGCGGCTCCAGAACGGCCCCTGGTAGACGAAAGCGCTGTAGCCCTGGACCAGGGTGGCCCCGGCGAGGATCCGCTGCCAGGCGTCCTCGGCGGTCTCGACACCGCCGACGCCGACCAGGGTGATCCGGTCGCCGACCCGGGCGTAGAGCCTCCGCAGCACCTGGAGCGAGCGCTCCTTCAGCGGGGCGCCGGAGAGTCCGCCGGTCTCGGCGGTCAGCTCGGCCGGCGAGACCAGGCCGTCCCGGGCGATGGTGGTGTTGGTCGCGATGATCCCGTCGAGGCCCAGTTCGACGGCGAGGTCGGCGACGGCGTCGATGTCCTCGTCGGCGAGATCGGGGGCGATCTTGACCAGCAGCGGTACCCGGCGGCGGGTCTCGGTGCGGTCGGCGGCCTCCCGGACGGCGGTCAGCAGCGGCCGCAGGGACTCGGTGGCCTGGAGGTTCCGCAGTCCGGGGGTGTTCGGCGAGGAGACGTTGACCACGAGGTAGTCGGCGTGCCGGGCGAGCCGCTCGGTGGAGGTGACGTAGTCGGCGGCGGCCTCCGCCTCCGGGACGACCTTGGTCTTGCCGATATTGACGCCGACGGTGGTGCGGAAGACCGGGCGGCGCTCCCCGAGCCGCTGGGCGACGGCGGCCGAGCCGTCGTTGTTGAAGCCCATCCGGTTGATCAGGGCGCGGTCGGCGACCAGCCGGAAGAGCCGCTGCTTGGGGTTGCCGGGCTGGGCCATCGCGGTGACCGTGCCGATCTCCACGTGATCGAAGCCGAGCATGGCCAGACCGTCGATGCCGGAGGCGTTCTTGTCGAAGCCGGCCGCGAGCCCGAAGGGGCCGTGCATCCGGAGCCCGAAGGCCTCGGTGCGCAGTTCCTCGTGGCGGGGCGCGAGCACCGCCGCGGCGTAGGTCCGCAGTACGGGGATCCGGGCGAGGAGCCGGATCCAGCGGAAGGCGAGGTGATGGGCCGCCTCGGGGTCCATCCGCTTGAAGAAGAGGGAGAAGAAGAGCTGGTACATGGTGGGTTCCTCGGGGCCTGGGCCGTCGTCGGTGACCTCGCCGGCCGGGCGGGGATCCGGCGGGGCGGTTCCCGGGCCGGTCCGGCGGGTGGTGCCTGCGGGGGCTCTCGCGGGGAGGGGGACACCGCGTGTGCGGTGTCCCCCTCCCTTCGCGTCCCCCGGACCGGTCAGTCGCGGGCCGCGGTCAGGTGCTCGGCGTGCTCCTGGAGGGAGCGGACGCCGACATCGCCGCGGTTGAGCGCGTCGATGCCCTGGACGGCGGCGGCGAGCGCCTGGACCGTGGTGAGGCAGGGCACCGCCCGGGCCACGGCGGCGGTCCGGATGTCGTAGCCGTCGAGCCGGCCGCCGGTGCCGTACGGGGTGTTGACGATCAGGTCGACCCCGCCGTCGTGGATCAGCTGGACGATGGTCTTCTCGCCGTTCGGGCCCTCGCCCTCGCTGTGCTTGCGCACGACGGTGGCGTTGATGCCGTTGCGCTTGAGGACCTCGGCGGTGCCGGAGGTGGCGAGCAGTTCGAAGCCGTGGGCGACCAGCTCCCGGGCCGGGAAGATCATCGACCGCTTGTCGCGGTTGGCGACCGAGATGAAGGCGCGGCCCGTGGTGGGCAGCGGCCCGTAGGCACCGGCCTGGGACTTGGCGTACGCCGTGCCGAAGACGGTGTCGATGCCCATGACCTCGCCGGTGGAGCGCATCTCCGGGCCGAGGACGGTGTCCACGCCGCGGCCGTGGATGTCCCGGAAGCGGGACCACGGCATCACGGCCTCCTTGACGGAGATCGGCGCGTCCATCGGCAGGGTGCCGCCGTCGCCGGTGGCGGGCAGCAGCCCTTCGGCCCGGAGTTCGGCGATGGTGGCGCCGAGGGAGATCCGGGCGGCGGCCTTGGCCAGCGGTACGGCGGTCGCCTTGGAGGTGAAGGGGACCGTACGGGAGGCGCGGGGGTTGGCCTCCAGGACATAGAGGATGTCCCCGGCCATGGCGAACTGGATGTTGATCAGTCCGCGGACGCCGACGCCGCGGGCGATGGCCTCGGTGGAGGCGCGCAGCCGCTTGATGTCGAAGCCGCCGAGGGTGATCGGGGGCAGGGCGCAGGCGGAGTCGCCGGAGTGGATCCCGGCCTCCTCGATGTGCTCCATGACGCCGCCGAGGTACAGCTCGGTGCCGTCGTAGAGGGCGTCGACGTCGATCTCGATGGCGTCGTCGAGGAAGCGGTCGACCAGGACCGGCCGGGTGGGGCTGATCTCGGTGGACTCGGCGATGTACGACCGGAGGCGGGCCTCCTCGTACACGATCTCCATACCGCGGCCGCCGAGGACATAGCTGGGACGGACCAGGACCGGGTAGCCGATCTCGTCGGCGATGGCCTTGGCCTCGTCGAAGGTGGTGGCGGTGCCGTGCTTGGGGGCCGGCAGTCCGGCCTCCGCGAGGACCCGGCCGAAGGCACCGCGGTCCTCGGCGGCGTGGATGGCCTCCGGGGAGGTGCCGACGACGGGGACGCCGTTGTCCTTGAGGGCCTGGGCCAGGCCCAGCGGGGTCTGGCCGCCGAGCTGGACGACGACTCCGGCGATCGGTCCGGCCTGCGCCTCGGCGTGCACGATCTCCAGGACGTCCTCCAGGGTGAGCGGCTCGAAGTAGAGCCGGTCGGAGGTGTCGTAGTCGGTGGAGACGGTCTCGGGGTTGCAGTTGACCATCACGGTCTCGTAGCCCGCGTCGCTGAGCGCGAAGGAGGCGTGGACGCAGGAGTAGTCGAACTCGATGCCCTGGCCGATCCGGTTGGGGCCGGAGCCGAGGATGATCACGGCGGGCTTCTCGCGCGGGGCGACCTCGGTCTCCTCGTCGTACGAGGAGTAGAAGTACGGCGTCTTCGCGGCGAACTCGGCGGCGCAGGTGTCGACGGTCTTGTAGACCGGGCGGATGCCGAGCGCGTGGCGGACCTCGCGGACGACGTCCTCGCGCAGTCCGCGGATCCCGGCGATCTGGACGTCCGAGAAGCCGTGGCGCTTGGCGTCGGCGAGCAGCTCGGGCGTCAGCTTGTCGGCGGCAGCCAGCTCGTCCGCGTACTCCTTGATGAGGAAGAGCTGGTCGACGAACCAGGGGTCGATCCGGGTGGCCTCGAAGACCTCCTCGGGGCTCGCCCCGGCGCGGATGGCGGCCATCACGGTGTTGATGCGGCCGTCGGTGGGCTTCACGGCCTCGCGCAGCAGCTCCGCCTTGTCGCCGAGGTCGGCGACCGGGGTGGCGAAGTCGAACTGGCTGCCCTTCTTCTCCAGGGAGCGCAGGGCCTTCTGGAGGGCCTCGGTGAAGTTGCGGCCGATGGCCATCGCCTCGCCGACCGACTTCATGGTGGTGGTGAGGGTGGCGTCGGCGGAGGGGAACTTCTCGAAGGCGAAGCGGGGGGCCTTGACCACGACGTAGTCGAGGGTGGGCTCGAAGGACGCCGGGGTCTGCTCGGTGATGTCGTTGGGGATCTCGTCGAGCGTGTAGCCGACGGCCAGCTTCGCGGCGATCTTGGCGATGGGGAAGCCGGTGGCCTTGGAGGCGAGCGCGGAGGAGCGGGAGACCCGGGGGTTCATCTCGATGACGATGATCCGGCCGTCCTCGGGGTCCACCGCGAACTGGATGTTGCAGCCGCCGGTGTCGACGCCGACCTCGCGGATGATCGCGATGCCGATATCGCGGAGCCGCTGGTACTCGCGGTCGGTGAGGGTCATCGCGGGGGCGACGGTGATGGAATCGCCGGTGTGGACGCCCATCGGGTCGAAGTTCTCGATGGAGCAGACGACCACGACGTTGTCGTGCTTGTCGCGCATCAGCTCCAGCTCGTACTCCTTCCAGCCGAGGATGGACTCCT
This sequence comes from Streptomyces sp. NPDC003691, assembly GCF_053981115.1. Taxonomy (NCBI): domain Bacteria; kingdom Bacillati; phylum Actinomycetota; class Actinomycetes; order Kitasatosporales; family Streptomycetaceae; genus Streptomyces; species Streptomyces sp. NPDC003691. Next base: position 12,778 of record NZ_JBSFNQ010000072.1, read on the forward strand.
CCAGGAGGACCTCGGTGGTCGGGGAGAGGGTGAGGCCCTGGCCGGCGATGCGGCGCAGCTCCTCCTCGTCGTGGGCGAAGCCGGAGCCGGCGCCGCCCATGGTGAAGGAGGGGCGGACGACGACGGGGTAGCCGCCGAGGGTGTCGACGCCCTTGAGGACGTCGTCCATGGAGTGGCAGATCACCGAGCGCGCGGACTCGCCGTAGCCGATTTTGGCCTTGACGGCCTCGACGACGCCCTTGAAGAGGTCGCGGTCCTCGCCCTTGTGGATGGCCTCGACATTGGCGCCGATCAGCTCGACGCCGTACTTCTCCAGGACGCCCTGCTCGTGCATGGAGATCGCGGTGTTCAGCGCGGTCTGGCCGCCGAGGGTGGGCAGCAGCGCGTCGGGGCGCTCCTTGGCGATGATCTTCTCGACGAACTCGGGGGTGATCGGCTCGACGTAGGTGGCGTCGGCGATCTCCGGGTCGGTCATGATCGTGGCCGGGTTGGAGTTGACCAGGATCACCCGCAGGCCCTCGGCCTTGAGGACGCGGCAGGCCTGGGTGCCGGAGTAGTCGAACTCGGCGGCCTGGCCGATGACGATCGGGCCGGAGCCGATGACCAGGACGGACTGGATGTCGGTGCGCTTAGGCACGCTGGCCCTCCATCAGGGAGACGAAGCGGTCGAACAGGTACGCGGCGTCGTGCGGGCCCGCGGCCGCTTCGGGGTGGTACTGGACGCTGAAGGCCGGGCGGTCGAGCAGTCGCAGGCCCTCCACCACGTTGTCGTTGAGACAGACGTGGGAGACCTCGGCCCGGCCGTACGGGGTGTCGGAGACGGTGTCGAGGGGGGCGTCGACGGCGAAGCCGTGGTTGTGGGCGGTCACCTCGACCTTGCCGGTCGTACGGTCCTGGACCGGCTGGTTGATACCGCGGTGGCCGTACTTCAGCTTGTAGGTGCCGAAGCCCAGGGCACGCCCGAGGAGCTGGTTGCCGAAGCAGATCCCGAAGAGGGGGGTGCCGCGCTCCAGGACCGCCTTGACGACCGTGAGGTCGGCGGTGGCCGGGTCGCCGGGGCCGTTGGAGAGGAACACGCCGTCCGGGGCGACCGCGTACACCTCGTCGACGCCGGCGGTGGCGGGCAGGACATGGACCTCGATACCGCGCTCGGCCATCAGGTGCGGGGTCATGCCCTTGATGCCCAGGTCGAGGGCGGCCACGGTGAACCGCTTCTCGCCGATCGCGGGGACGGTGTACGCCTCGGGGGTGGCGACCTCGGCGGAGAGGTCGGCGCCGGTCATCTGGGGGGCGGTCCGGACCCGGGCGAGCAGGGCGGCCTCGTCGGCGAGGGTCTCGCCGGAGAAGATGCCGACCCGCATGGCGCCGCGCTCGCGCAGATGGCGGGTGAGGGCGCGGGTGTCGATGCCGCTGATGCCGACGACGCCCTGGGCGGCCAGTTCGTCGTCGAGGGTGCGGCGGGAGCGCCAGTTCGACGGGATCCGGGCGGGGTCGCGGACGACGTATCCGGCGACCCAGATCTTCCGGGACTCGTCGTCCTCGTCGTTGACACCGGTATTGCCGATGTGGGGGGCGGTCATGACGACGACCTGGCGGTGGTACGAGGGGTCGGTCAGCGTCTCCTGGTACCCGGTCATGCCGGTGTTGAACACCGCTTCGCCGAAGGTCTCCCCCACGGCCCCGTAGGCGCGGCCGCGGAAGGTGCGGCCGTCCTCCAGGACGAGTACGGCGGGAACCGTGGTCCGCCGTGCGGCGGTTCCCCTGGTGGAGGTGGTCATCGTGCGCCTTCCTTCGTGGTGATCAGGTTGTTCAGGGTGGTGACCCAGTCGTTGTGCTCGGCGGCCCGGTCGGAGCGGAAGCCGGAGTCCAGCAGGGTCCCGCCGTGCTCCCAGGTGAGGACGAGCAGTCCGCCCTCGGCGAGGACCTTGCCCGCGATGCCCTTGTCGAGGCGGGCCTCGCGCAGGGCGGCGCGGGGGATGTGGAAGTCGCCGGCCCCGGGGCGTACGACGTCCAGTCCGGCCTCGGTGAGGGTCAGCTCCACCCGGCTGCGGGCGCCCAGTCCGTGGGCGACGATGCGGTCCAGCCACTGTCCGGCGGTGGTGGAGCCGTGGTAGCGGCCGTGGAGGGTGGCGAGGGGGGTGCCGGAGTCCTCCGGTACGGCGGCGAGCGGGGGGAGGCCCGACTGGAGGCTGCCGCGCCACTTCCAGCCCTGGCGCATCAGCCAGTAGACCAGGGCGATGAAGAGGAGGAGTCCGACGACCCAGCCGATACGGGCGGCCCAGTCGGTCACCTCCGCCGACCTGCGCTCCTCGGCTGCGAGCCCTGCTGCGATGGTGGTGAGTGTTGTCACGTCAGCTTCCCGTCGACGACCGTTGCCCGGCCCCGCAGGAAGGTGTGGGTGACGCGTCCCGGCAGCTCACGGCCCTTGTAGGGGGTGTTGCGGCTGCGGGAGGCGAAGTCCGCGGGGTCCACCGCACCACGGTAAGCCGGATCGACCAGCACGAGGTTGGCGGGCTCACCGGGCGAGACGGGGCGGCCGTGGCCTTCGAGCCGGCCGATGCGGGCGGGCCGGAAGGACATCCGGTCGGCGACCCCGGCCCAGTCGAGCAGTCCGGTCTCCACCATCGTCTCCTGGACGACGGAGAGCGCGGTCTCCAGGCCGACCATGCCCATGGCCGCGGCGCCCCACTCGCAGTCCTTGTCCTCGTGGGGGTGGGGTGCGTGGTCGGTGGCGACGCAGTCGATGGTGCCGTCGGCCAGGGCCTCGCGGAGCGCGGTCACATCGGCGGCCGTGCGCAGCGGCGGGTTGACCTTGTAGACCGGGTCGTAGCTGCGGACCAGCTCGTCGGTGAGGAGGAGGTGGTGGGGGGTGACCTCGGCGGTGACGTCCCAGCCCTTGGACTTGGCCCAGCGCACGATCTCCACGGAGCCCGCGGTGGAGAGATGGCAGATGTGGACCCGGGAGCCGACGTGGGCGGCGAGGAGGACATCGCGGGCGATGATCGACTCCTCGGCGACGGCGGGCCAGCCGCCGAGTCCGAGTTCGGCGGAGACGATGCCCTCGTTCATCTGGGCGCCCTCGGTCAGCCGGGGCTCCTGGGCGTGCTGGGCGACGACGCCGTCGAAGGCCTTCACGTACTCCAGCGCCCGGCGCATGATCACCGCGTCGTCGACGCACTTGCCGTCGTCGGAGAAGACCTTCACCCCGGCGGCGGAGTCGTGCATGGCGCCCAGCTCGGCGAGCTGCTTGCCCTCCAGACCGACGGTGACGGCGCCGACGGGCTGGACGTCGCAGTAGCCGGACTCCTTGCCGAGCCGGTAGACCTGCTCGACGACACCGGCGGTGTCGGCGACCGGGAAGGTGTTGGCCATGGCGTGGACGGCGGTGTAGCCGCCGGCGGCCGCGGCGCGGGTGCCGGTGAGGACGGTCTCGGAGTCCTCGCGGCCGGGCTCGCGCAGATGGGTGTGGAGGTCGACCAGGCCGGGGAGGAGGATCCGGCCCGCGGCCTCGATCACCTCGGCGTCGCCGGGCTCGATGGTGTCCGCGACCTCGGCGATGGTCTCGCCGTCGATCAGGACGTCCTGGGGCCGTCCGCCGAGGATCCCGGCGCCACGGATAAGGATCTTGCTCATGGTTACTGGGTCTCCTCGGTACGGGACGTGTGGGCGGCGGCGGACTCGTTCCCGCCGAGCAGCAGATAGAGGACGGCCATCCGGATGGAGACCCCGTTGGCGACCTGTTCGACGGCGGTGCAGCGGTCGGAGTCGGCGACCTCGGCCGTGATCTCCATACCCCGGTTCATCGGTCCGGGGTGCATGACGACGGCGTGTTCCGGCATCCGGGCCATCCGGTCGCCGTCGAGGCCGTAGCGGCGGGCGTACTCGCGCTCGGTGGGGAAGAACGCGGCGTTCATCCGCTCGCGCTGGACCCGCAGCATCATCACGGCGTCGGACTTGGGGAGCACCGCGTCGAGGTCGTAGGAGACCTCGCACGGCCAGCTCTCGACACCGATCGGGACCAGCGTCGGCGGGGCGACCACGGTGACCTCGGCGCCGAGGGTGTTCAGCAGCAGGACATTGGAGCGGGCGACCCGGCTGTGCAGGACGTCACCGACGATGGTGATACGGCGTCCGGCCAGGTCACGGCCCATCCCGGTGTCCCGGCCGACCAGTCGGCGGCGCACCGTGAAGGCGTCGAGGAGGGCCTGGGTGGGGTGCTCGTGGGTGCCGTCGCCGGCATTGACGACGGATCCGTCGATCCACCCCGAGTTCGCCAGCCGGTAGGGCGCTCCGGAGGCGTGGTGGCGGATGACGACGGCGTCGGCGCCCATGGCCTCCAGGGTCAGGGCGGTGTCCTTGAGGGACTCGCCCTTGGAGACCGAGGACCCCTTGGCGGAGAAGTTGATGACATCGGCCGAGAGCCGCTTGGCGGCGGCCTCGAAGGAGATCCGGGTCCGGGTCGAGTCCTCGTAGAAGAGGTTCACGACGGTACGGCCGCGGAGGGTGGGCAGCTTCTTGATCGGCCGGTCGGCGACGCGCGCCATCTCCTCGGCGGTGTCGAGGATCAGGACGGCGTCGTCCCGCGTGAGATCGGCGGCCGAGATGAGGTGGTGCTTCATCTGGTGGGCTCCGGTGGGTTCGGCTCGGGTCGGCACGTTCGGCGTGCGCGGGGGCGCGGCGCCGCGGCGGCGGACCGCCGCGGTCCCGGGGTACGGGCGCGCGGGCGCACGGAGGCACCCGTGGCGCCGGTTCGCGGGCGCACGGGGCTTCGGGCGGCTAGCTCTGTTCGGTTCCGCGCACGCCGAGCAGCACGGTGTCCCGCCCGTCCTCTTCGGAGAGGAGGACCTTGACGGTCTCGCGCAGGGACGTGGGCAGGTTCTTGCCGACGTAGTCGGCGCGGATCGGCAGCTCCCGGTGGCCGCGGTCGACGAGGACCGCGAGCTGGACCGCGCGGGGGCGGCCGATATCGCCGAGGGCGTCGAGCGCGGCGCGGATGGTGCGGCCGGAGAAGAGCACGTCGTCGACGAGGACGACGAGACGGCCGTCGATGCCGTCACCGGGGATCTCGGTGCGGGCGAGCGCGCGGGCGGGCCGCAGCCGCAGGTCGTCGCGGTACATCGTGATGTCGAGGGAGCCGACCGGGACGGGACGTCCGGTGATCTGCTCCAGCTTTCCGGCGAGCCTGCGGGCGAGGAAGACGCCGCGGGTGGGGATGCCGAGGAGAATCACGTCGTCGGCGCCCTTGGCGCGTTCGACGATCTCGTGGGCGATCCGGGTCAGCACCCGAGCGATGTCGGGAGCCTCCAGAACGGGGCGGGCCGTGTCGGGGCCGCCGGTGTGGCTGTTCGTATCCATGGATTCCATGGAGAAACAGACCTCCTTCTCCGCCTCACGGGACGGACCTTAAAGGACGTCGGATGGTGCGCTCACTACCGTACCAGGGCCATTCGGGGGAACCCTGCGGGGGATGGTCCGGACCTGGGACGATGTCCGCAGTGATCATGACAGGCCACCGGTCTGGACCCGTTCGGCTTGACGCGTCCGAATCACGCTGCGTAACCTCACAGTGAGTCACCAGCCGCGCGGCGGAGCCGCACGTTGTCACAGCGTCCGGGGAGCTATATGTCCAGCGAATACGCAAAGCAGCTCGGGGCCAAGCTCCGCGCCATCCGCACGCAGCAGGGGCTCTCCCTCCACGGCGTGGAAGAGAAGTCCCAGGGCCGCTGGAAGGCCGTGGTGGTCGGCTCGTACGAGCGCGGCGACCGCGCTGTGACGGTCCAGCGCCTGGCCGAGCTGGCCGACTTCTACGGGGTTCCGGTGCAGGAGCTGCTGCCGGGCACCACCCCGGGCGGGGCCGCCGAGCCGCCGCCGAAGCTGGTCCTCGACCTGGAGCGGCTGGCCCATGTGCCGGCCGAGAAGGCGGGCCCCCTCCAGCGCTACGCGGCGACCATCCAGTCGCAGCGCGGCGACTACAACGGCAAGGTGCTGTCGATCCGCCAGGACGACCTGCGCACGCTGGCCGTGATCTACGACCAGTCGCCGTCCGTCCTGACCGAGCAGCTCATCAACTGGGGCGTGCTGGACGCGGACGCGCGGCGCGCGGTCGCCCACGAGGACAACTGACACCGGCCCCCGCGGGGGCTGCGGAGAATCGTCACGCCCGAGGGCGGGACCCGGAAGGCCGGGTTCCGCCCTCGGGCGTTTCCGGCGGGGAGACGGCCGTACGGGGCCGTACCGGCCCGGGACCGGATGGTCCGCGGTTGCCCGGGCCCGTAACTCACGGACGGCCGGTACCGGCGCGGGGACGGCCCTCCAGCCGCTCGCCCGGCCTTCCGGGCGTACCGGCCGCGCCCCCGGCCGCGACGGAGTCCCCGGACACCGGCGCGGCGGCTCTCTCACGGCCCTGCCTGCCCTGCGGACGAGAGCGGGCCCGGGCACCGGGACCGGATGGTCCGCGGTGCCCGGGCCCGTAACCTCACGGACGGCCGGTACCGGCCGTCAGGCGCCGTCGCGCCGCAGGGACGGCTTCAGCTCCTTGAAACGGCCCAGGAGGCCGTTGACGAAGGACGGCGAATCGTCGGTGGAGAACTCCTTGGCGAGCTGCACCGCCTCGTCGATCACCACCGCGTCCGGCGTCTCGTCGACCCAGACCAGCTCGTAGGCGCCGAGCCGGATGATGTTCCGGTCGACGACGGGCATCCGGTCGAGGTCCCAGTCGGTCGCGTACGTCGAGATCAGCTCGTCGATCCGGACCTCGTGGCCCGCGTACCCCTCGACCAGCTGCATCGTGTACTCGTTGACCGGCGGCTGCCGGTCATCGGTCCGTGAGTGGCGGATCCAGTCGGCGAGCACCGTCTGCGCGGGCACGCCGCGCTGGTCCGCCTCGAAGAGGATCTGGAAGGCGCGCTTACGGGCCTTGCTGCGAGCGGCCACGGTTAGCTGTTCACCCGGCTGAGGTAGTCGCCGGAGCGGGTGTCGACCTTGATCTTCTCACCCGTGGTGATGAAGAGCGGCACCTGCACCTCGAAGCCCGTCTCCAGCTTCGCGGGCTTGGTGCCACCGGTGGAGCGGTCGCCCTGGACGCCCGGCTCGGTCTCGGCGATCACCAGCTCGACGGCGGCCGGCAGCTCCACGTAGAGCACCTCGCCCTCGTGCGTGGCGACCGTGGCCTCGAAGCCCTCGATCAGGAAGTTGGCGGAGTCGCCGACGGCCTTCCGCTCGATGTGGAGCTGGTCGTACGTCTGCATGTCCATGAAGACGAAGTAGTCGCCGTCCATGTACGAGAACTGCATGTCACGGCGGTCGACGGTGGCCGTCTCGACCTTCACACCGGCGTTGAACGTCTTGTCGACGATCTTCCCGGACAGCACGTTCTTGAGCTTGGTGCGCACGAAGGCCGGGCCCTTGCCGGGCTTGACGTGCTGGAACTCGACGACGGACCAGAGCTGGCCGTTGTCGAGCTTGAGCACCATGCCGTTCTTGAGGTCGTTCGTGGAAGCCACGGTTGCGGAATCTCCTGGACTGACGTGGACGACCGGGGGCACCGCGGTACGCGCCGCTAGAGCGCGAGCAGCTCCTTGGTCGTGATGGTGAGTAGCTCGGGTCCGCCGTCCGCCTCCTGGCGTACGACGAGCGTGTCATCGATCCGGACCCCGCCCCGGCCCGGAAGGTGGACCCCCGGTTCGACGGTGACCGGCACGCAAGCGTCCAGTTTACCCATGGCCGCAGGAGTCAACTGCGGGTCCTCGTCGATTTCGAGCCCGACGCCGTGCCCGGTGAGCGGAGCGAGCCCCGCTCCGTGGCCCGCGCCGTCGAGGATCCGCCGCGCCGCGCCGTCCACGTCGCGGTACGCCATGCCCGGCCGCAGGGACTCCCGGGCGGCCCGCTGGGCGGCGAAGACCAGCTCGTACAGTTCGATCTGCCAGTCCGCCGGGGTGGTGCCGATCACGAAGGTCCGGCCGATCTCGCAGCGGTAGCCGCGGTAGTCGGCGCCGACACAGACGGTGAGGAAATCACCCTCCTCGACCCTGCGGTCGGTGGGCCGGTGTCCCCGGCGGCCGGAGTTCGGGCCGGTGGCCACGGAGGTGGGAAAGGCGGGGCCGTCGGCGCCGTGGTCGACGAGCCGGCGCTCCAGCTCCAGCGCGAGATGGCGCTCGGTCCGGCCCACCAGGATGGACTCCAGCAGCTCGCCCAGCGCCTGGTCGGTGATCTCCGCGGCGATCCGGAGGCAGGCGATCTCCTCCTCGTCCTTGACGATCCGCTGCCGTTCGACCGCGAGCCCGGTGTCGGCCAGGCGCAGTCCGGGCAGCGCCCGGCCGATGGCGCGGTGCCGGGCGACGGTCAGATGGTGCTCCTCAACGGCCAGCTCGGTGGCCTTGGCGCGGTGGGCGAGACCGGCGGCCGCGATCACCGGGTCGGGGCCGTCCTCGGACAGCAGGGCCGGCCGGAGCGCCTCGTCGGGGGGCCCGGTGCCGGGGGCGCCGGAGGAGGGGGTGGCCGGGCAGCACAGGGTGTCCTCGCCGGGCCCGATCAGCAGGACGGCCCCCGGCGGGGCCGTCCCGGCGAGATAGCGCACATTGGCGGGGCGGGAGATCAGGACCGCGCCGCCGTTCTCCGCGTACCGTTCCCGCAACCGGTCGCGGCGGGCCGCGAACACCTCTGCCATGATCCGAGCGTACGAGCGTTCGCGCCGCGCGGCGCGCCCAGCGCGTCCGACCGGTCTCCGGCTACCAGGACGGGGGGCTGGCGATCGCCCGGGCGAGGGCCTCGTCGAGGACCCGCGCGGTGGTCTCCACGTCGTACTTGGTGTTGTCGATGATCGGGAGCCCGGATCCGTACCAGCCGGCCATCCGGCCGTGGATGCTCGCGACCTCCTCGTCCGCCAGTCGGCGGTTGCCGCTGCGCTGCGCGTTGCGTTCCAGGACGGTCTCCAGCCCGGGGAGCAGCACGACGGGCAGCAGGCCCGGGCCCACATGGCGCTTCCAGCCACCGAGGCCGACGACCGGACGGTCGGGGAAGACGGCGTCGTCGAGGATGCAGGAGATGCCGTTGGCGAGGAAGTTGCGGGCGGCGAAGCCGCAGGTGCGGCGGGCGAGGCGGTACTGGGCCTCGGAGTGCTCGTTCCAGCCGGCCTTGGGGTCGGCGAATCCGGAGCGGACCCATTCGCGGACGTCGTCGAGGCTGATGTGCGCGGTGGGCACCGGACGGCGGGCGGCCCAGTGGCGGGCCACGGTCGTCTTGCCCGCGCCCGCGGGCCCGATCAGGAGTACGGCGAGCGTGGTCGCGCCCGTTCCGCTCTCCGGCGCCGCGGGCAGCGGGACGGGCGGCAGCGCGGCTTCGGGCCTCGGCGGGGGCGCGGCGGGGTGCGGCGGTCCCGGCTGGGCCCAGCCGGGGGCATGCGCAGGCGGTACGGGACCGGTGGCACCGCCCTGCTCCTGACGGCGAGGCGGCGGCGGGGGCCCCGTTGGGTGCTGCATCCGGTGCGACTCCGTCTCGTTCGCTGCGTACGGCGGTCGGTCCCCGCCCTGCGGGAACGGTACCTCCCCGCCCCGCCGGAGACGCTCCCTCGTATTTGGAGAGTCCTCCGAAGCCGACGGGGTTCCCTCACACCCGCGCCGAACCGGCTCCGGACGTCCTGTTTCTCCTACTGCGGACCGTGGGACGGTTCGCACTCGGCAATCCGCCCCCCGTACCCCCGGCATGGGGAGCCGGTACCCCTTCCTGCCCGCACCCGCCCTGTCGGGGAAGTCCTCATGGGGCTCGGCAGGACAGGCGCCTTGAGGGCTGATCATGCCGGGATCACGTGGGAGGGGGGTGCAGGGTCGCCCCCGCAGTGGGCTGCGACAAGACGGGACGCGCTTCAGCGGCGGTGCATCGCAGCCCGCGAGGAGGTGAGCCCGGAGGCCACCGACCCACCCGCACCCGGCAGGGCCGGTGACCTACCCCACGGAGAGCGTGACCCGACCGCCCCGAGGCACCCGCACCCGGCGGACCCGGCACCCCCGGAAACCCGTACACCACGAGACCCCGCGCACGGCAGCAGCCGGGCCCCCAGGGCCGAGGCCCGGGTCACCCCACAGCGGGAGGCGCTACGGCGCCAGTTCCTCCGCCAGCGCCCGCAGCGCCAGCCGGTAGGACCCGATGCCGAGCCCCGCGATGGTGGCCGTGGCGACCGCCGCGACCACCGAGGTGTGCCGGAAGGTCTCCCGGGCGTACGGATTCGAGATGTGGACCTCGATGAGCGGGGCGGTCTTCTGGGCCGCGGCGTCCCGGACGGCGTACGAGTAGTGCGTGAACGCGCCGGGGTTCAGGACCACCGGGACCGCGCCGTCCGCCGCCTCGTGGAGCCAGCGGATCAGCTCGCCCTCGTCGTTGGTCTCGCGGACCTCGACATCGAGACCGAGCTGTTCGCCGAGCGCCCGGCAGCTCTCGACCAGGCCCGCGTAGGACGTGGCGCCGTAGACATCGGGTTCGCGGGAGCCGAGGCGGCCCAGGTTGGGTCCGTTGAGGACGAGGACCGGGCGGCTCATGACGCCACCTCGCCGTAGGCGGCGAGCAGCAGCGACGGGTCCGGTCCCTCCAGGACGTTCGGCTTGCCGAGGCCGTCGAGGACGATGAACCGCAGCAGGCTGCCGCGGGACTTCTTGTCGACCTTCATGGTCTCCAGCAGCTTGGGCCACTGGTCGCCGCGGTAGGTCAGGGGCAGTCCGACGGACTTCAGTACGGCGGCGTGCCGGTCGGCCGTGGCGTCGTCGAGCCGTCCGGCGAGCCGGCCCAGCTCGGCGGCGAAGACCATGCCGACGGAGACGGCCGCGCCGTGGCGCCACTTGTAGCGCTCGTTCTTCTCGATGGCGTGGGCGAGGGTGTGGCCGTAGTTGAGGATCTCGCGGCGGCCGGACTCCTTGAGGTCGCCGGAGACGACTTCGGCCTTGACCCGGATGGACCGCTCGATCAGCTCGGCGGTGTGGGGTCCGGCGGGGGTACGCGCGCCCTCGGGGTCGGCCTCGATCAGGTCGAGGATCGCCGGGTCGGCGATAAAGCCCGCCTTGATGATCTCGGCGAGTCCGCTGACGTAGTCGTGGACGGGCAGCGAGTCCAGCGCGGCCAGGTCGCAGAGCACGCCCGCGGGCGGGTGGAAGGCGCCCACGAGGTTCTTGCCCTCGGCGGTGTTGATGCCGGTCTTGCCGCCGACGGCGGCGTCGACCATGCCGAGGACGGTGGTGGGGACGGCGATCCAGCGGACCCCGCGGAGCCAGCTCGCCGCGACGAAGCCGGCCAGGTCGGTGGTGGCGCCGCCGCCGACGCCGACGATGACATCGGTACGGGTGAAGCCGGACTGTCCGAGGGCCTTCCAGCAGTAGGCGGCGACCTCGGCTGTCTTGGCCTCCTCGGCGTTGGGCACCTGGACCGCGACGACCTCGTACCCCTGGTCCCGGAGGTCCCCGGCGATGGCGTCGCCGGTGCCTTCGAGGGCCTCCGGGTGGATGACCGCGACCCGCTGGGCCTGCCCGATCAGCGCGGGCAGCTCGCCGAGGAGCTGCCGCCCGACCAGGACCTCGTACGGTGCGGTGCCGTCGGTGCCGCCGACCCGGATCCGGGTCACTGCCTGCTCGGTCATGCGGGGAAGTCCTTCAGCTCCAGGGCGTCGAGGATCGCGTCGGCGACCTCGTCGGGGGTGCGGTCGTCGGTGGCGACGACGGCCCGCGCCACCTCGGTGTAGAGGGGGCGGCGGGCGTCCATCAGCTCGCGCCACTGACGGCGGGGGTTGACGGCGAGCAGCGGGCGGGCCTGGTTGAGCCCGGTGCGGCGGACCGCTTCGTCGACCTCCAGGGAGAGGTAGACGACGGGCAGTCCGGAGAGGAGGGCGCGGGTGGTGGAGTCCAGGACCGCGCCGCCGCCGAGGGAGAGTACGCCGCTGTGGACGGCGAGGGCCTCCTGGACGGCGGCCTTCTCCAGCTCGCGGAAGCGGGGCTCGCCGTCCTCGACGAAGATGTCGGAGATCTCCCGGCCCTGGGCGGTGACGATGTCCGCGTCGGTGTCGCGGTAGGGCACGCCGAGCCGCCGGGCCAGCACCTCGCCCACCGTGGATTTGCCGGAGCCCATCGGCCCGACCAGGACGATCAGCGGGGCGCTCACCGGATGTGCAGGTTGTCGAGGTAGGCGCGGACGTTGCGGCGGGTCTCGGCGACGTTGTCGCCGCCGAACTTCTCGGCGACCGCGTCGGCGAGCACCAGGGCGACCATGGCCTCGGCGACGATTCCGGCGGCCGGGACCGCGGCGACGTCGGAGCGCTGGTGGTGGGCGGCGGCGGCTTCGCCGGTGGTGATGTCGACGGTGGCCAGGGCCCGGGGCACGGTCGCGATGGGCTTCATGGCGGCGCGGACCCGCAGCAGTTCGCCGGTGGACATGCCGCCCTCGGTGCCGCCGGAGCGGCCGGAGGTGCGGCGCAGGCCCTCGGGGGTGGCGACGATCTCGTCGTGGGCCTGGGAGCCGGGGACCCGGGCGAGGTCGAAGCCGTCGCCGAGTTCGACGCCCTTGATGGCCTGGATGCCCATGAGCGCGGCGGCGAGGCGGGCGTCGAGACGGCGGTCCCAGTGGACATGGGAGCCGAGGCCGACGGGGACGTCGTACGCGAGGACCTCGACGACGCCGCCGAGGGTGTCGCCGTCCTTGTGGGCCTGGTCGATCTCGGCGATCATCGCCTTGCTGGCGTCGGCGTCCAGGCAGCGCACCGGGTCGGCGTCGAGGCGCTCGACGTCGGCGGGGGTCGGGTAGACGCCCTTGGGGGCCTTCGCCGCGCCGAACTCGACGACATGGGAGACGATCTCGATGCCCGCGGTCTCCTTGAGGTAGGAGCGGGCGACGGCGCCGAGGGCGACCCGGGCCGCGGTCTCCCGGGCGCTGGCGCGCTCCAGGATCGGGCGGGCCTCGTCGAGGCCGTACTTCTGCATACCGGCGAGGTCGGCGTGGCCGGGCCGGGGGCGGGTCAGCGGCGCGTTGCGGGCGAGTGCGGCCAGCTCGTCGGCGTCGACGGGGTCGGCCGACATGACCTTCTCCCACTTGGGCCACTCGCTGTTGCCGACCATGATCGCGACCGGGGAGCCGAGGGTGAGGCCGTGGCGGACCCCGCCGATGAACGTGATCTCGTCACGCTCGAACTTCATCCGCGCGCCGCGACCGTACCCGAGGCGCCGCCGGGCGAGGTGGTCGGCCACCAGCTCGGTGGTGACCGGGACACCGGCGGGAAGTCCCTCCAGCGTCGCCACCAGTGCGGGTCCGTGCGATTCCCCCGCGGTCAGCCAACGCAACCTGCTCAACGGTGCTCCTCATGCTCGCGCCTCGAACTGCGGGCCCGGCCGGATGCGCGGCCCCGGCCCGCCCGCTCCGATCCTCCCATGGACCGGGCCCGCCCCCGTGCCCGGTCCAGTAATCGGACGGTGGGGGCGGCGCCGGATCCGGGCCGTCGGCCGCTCCGCCGAGAGCCCGGGACCCGGCGGCCGGGACGGGGCGGGGCGGCCGGGACGGAGCGGTCAGCGGGCGCGCAGGGCCCGCTCGCCCGCCTCGCGCATCACGGCGAGCGGCGCGGGGCCGTGCCCGGTCATCAGCTCGACCTGGAGGACGGCCTGGTGGACGAGGAGGTCGAGGCCGCCGGTGACGGCTCCGCCGCGGTCGGCCCAGACGGCGGCGAGCGGGGTGGGCCAGGGGTCGTAGAGGACGTCGAAGAGGGTGCCGGGGCGTTCGGGCACCCGGTCGGCGAGGGCGTCGGCGGCCCCGGCGGGGGTGGTGGCGATCACCAGGGGGGCGTCCAGGGCCCCGGCGGCCCGCTCCCAGTCCTCGGTGCGGACGTCGAGTCCGAGGCGCTCGCCCCAGCCGCGCATCTCGGCGGCGCGGGCCGGGCCCCGGACGTACGCGGTGACGGGGCCGTCGCAGATCCGGGCGAGGGCGGCCAGCGCGGAGGCCGCGGTGGCACCGGCGCCGAGGACGGCCGCGGCGGGCACGGTGGTGACGCCCCGTTCGCGCAGGGCGGCGACCATTCCGGGGATATCGGTGTTGTCCCCGGTCAGCGCGCCGTCCGCGCCCCGGACGACGGTGTTGACGGCCTCCACGGAGGCCGCCGTGGGGCTGATGCCGTCCAGCAGCGGGATGATCGCCCGCTTGAGCGGCATGGTCAGCGAGAGCCCCGCCCAGCCGTCGTCGAGACCGCGGACGAAGCCGGGCAGGGCGGCCTCGTCGATCTCGAAGCGGTCGTACGTCCACTCCGTGAGCCCCAGCGCGGTGTAGGCGGCACGGTGCAGCACGGGTGAGAGCGAGTGCGCGATCGGTGATCCCAGGACCGCCGCGCGCCGTTTCGCCGTACCGTCCGTCCGGCCGTCCGCCGCTCCGCTGCGTCCTGGGGTCACGCTGGTCACGCCGGTCACTCCTAGTTGTTCTTCTTCAGCTCTTCCAGATACCTCTCGCGGGCCCTGGCGTGCTCCGCGTGCGTCTCCGAGAAGACCGTCTCGTCCTCGGTGACCGAGACGAAGTAGTACCAGCCGCCCTCGGCCGGCTTCAACGTCGACTGGATGGCGACCGCGCCCGGGTTGCCGATCGGGCCGGGCGGCAGACCCACGATGCTGTAGGTGTTGTACGGGTGCTTGAACTTCCGCACCTTGTCGACACTGCCGATCTCGAGCTTGCTCTCGCCCCTGGCGTAGTTGACGGTGGAGTCGAAGTCGAGCAGGCCGTTGGTCTCGGTGTTGTCGGGCTTGAGCCGGTTGTAGACGACCCGGGCGACCTTGTCGAAGTCCTCCTTGTACTTGCCCTCGGCCTGCACCAGGCTGGCGACGGTCACCACCTGGAGGGGGTTCTTCAGGCCCATCTCCCCGGCCTTGGCCACCACGCCGGCCTTGGTGTACTCCTGGTTGGCGCGGGCGACCATCTTCTTGAGGACGGCCTCGGGCTTCATGCCCTTGGCGGCGGGGTAGGACGCCGGGAAGAGGAAACCCTCCAGGGGATCCTGGATATCGGGTCCGCCCTTGGCCCAGGCCGGCAGCCCCAGCGTGGTCAGCTGATCCTTGGCGGTCTTCGCGGTGGTGCCCGCCTTGAGCTGGAGCCGTTTGTCGATCAGGGCGTAGATCTCGGCGTTCCGCTTGCCCTCGGGGATGATCATGTTGCTGCTGCTGCGCGGGTCGAGCATCGCCTTCACCGCGTTGGCGCCGGACATCTCCTTGGCGAGGGTGTAGACCCCGGCCTGGATGCCCTTGGCCCGCGGATTGCTGCTGGCCGCGGCGACGAAGGCGCCGGAGCTCTTGACGACGCCCTGCTGTTTCAGGATGCGGCCGATCTCCGTCAGCCCGGCGCCCTGCGGGATCTCGACGATGACCGAGCCGCTGCCCGCGCCGCTGTAGTCGGGGGCCGCGCCGAACTGGCCCTGCCAGAACTGGTAGCCGAAGTAGGTGACGCCGCCGAGGCCGCTGAGCAGGACGGCGGAGACCACCAGGCAGGCGCAGCCGTTGCGGCTCTTCTTCTTGGGGCGGCCGCCGCGGCGCTCTCCGTCGCCCGTGCCGTCGCCGCCGCGGCGGCGGGAGCCCCGGCCCGCGGCCGGGTCGTCGTCCGCGCCGGGGTCGTCGGAGCCGTCGCCGTCGTCACCGGAGAGGAAGGGGTGCTTCTCCTCCTCGGGCGCCTCGGCGTCCCAGCCCCCTTCGCGGGCTTCGGGCTCGGCGGGGCGCCGACCGGGGGGCTGCGGCGGGGGGTAGGCGTCGGGGGTGGCGTAGTGGTCGGTCTCGGCCTGGCCGTGGTAGCCGGGGACGGGACCGCTGTAGGTGTCGGCCGGGTTGGCGGCGTACGTGTCACCGGGCGCCGCCCCGTAGGCGACCCCCGCGGAGTCGGCCGGATGCGGCACCCGGCCCTGCTGCGGGGCCTGCGGGCCGGGGTGCTGGTGCGGGGCCTGCTGGGGGTCCCCGCCCTGCGGGTGCGCCTGCTGGGGGTACGGCTGCTGATGCGGGTCGTGCCCCTGGTGCTGGGCCTGGTGCTGGTGCGGGTCGTGCGCCTGGTGCTGCTGGGGGTACGGGGCCTGCTGCGGGTACTGGGCCGCGTCCCACTGGCCGTGGCCGCCCTGCACCGCCCCGTCGCCGTAGCCGGGCTGCCCGGCGCCGTACTGCTGCTGCTCCCCGGCGTAGTACGGCCCGCCGGGGTGCTGCTGGTGCTGCTGGTACTGCTGCTGCGCGGCCTGGTGCTGCCCGGCGTCGTACGGCTGCTGGGGCTGCTGGTACGGGTCCTGGACCCCGTAGCCCTGACCGCCCGGAGCCTGCTGGTGGTACTGCTCCTGGCCGCCGTACCCGTCCTGACCCGAAACGGCCTGCGGTCCGTACCCCTGATCGCCGTAGAGAGGGTCGTCAGGATGCCACGGTTCGGAGCCGGGGCCCCGGCCATAATCAGTCATCGATCCCCTAGGGCCGCGAGTCGGGCGGGTCTCTGCGTCCCGCTGTACGGTTCGGTGCGGCAGCTGTTCGAATAAGCCGCCCGATGGCGCGGAACGTTACCGTATCGCGATCAGACAATCCCTTCGACGCTCTCACCAGGGGGTGCGCCCGACGCCCGTTCGGACTCCAGCGCATTCTGGAGGATCACCACGGCGGCCGCCTGGTCGATGAACGAGCGGCCCTTCTTCGATGTCACCCCGGCGGCCCGCAGGCCCTGTCCCGCGGTGACCGTGGTCATCCGCTCGTCGACCAGGCGCACCGGCACCGGGGCGATGCCCCGGGCCATCTCCCGGGCGAAGGTCCGGACCTTGCCCGCCGCCGGGCCCTCCCGCCCGCTGAGCGAGCGGGGCAGCCCGACGACCACCTCGATGGGTTCGTACTCCTCGACGAGCGCGCGCAGCCGCCGGTGGGCGGCCGGGACATCGCGTCCCGGCACGGTCTCCACCGGGGTCGCGAGGACCCCGTCGGGGTCGCACGAGGCGACCCCGATCCGGGCGTCCCCGACGTCGATCGCGAGGCGGCGTCCGCGTCTCACGAGACCTCGGCCACCAGGCGCTCGACGGCGGCGACGGCGTCGTCCACGGCGTCCGGGTTCTGGCCGCCGCCCTGGGCGACGTCCGGCTTGCCGCCGCCTCCGCCGCCGAGGGTCTTGGCAGCGGTACGGACCAGCTCACCGGCCTTGAGCCCGCGCTCACGGGCGGCCTCGTTGGTGGCGATGACGGTCAGCGGACGGCCGCCCGCGACCGTGAAGAGGGCGACGACGGCGGGCCGGTCGCCGGGGATCCGGCCCCGGACGTCGAGGACCAGCTTGCGCAGGTCGTCGGCGGAGGTGCCGTCCGGCACCCGCTCGGCGACCAGGGCGGTGCCCCGGACGTCGCGGGCGCTCTCGGCGAGCCCGGCGGCGGCAGCCAGCACCTTCTCCGCGCGGAACTTCTCGATCTCCTTCTCGGCGTCCTTCAGCTTGGCGAGCATGCCGGAGATCTTCTCGGGCAGCTCCTCGGGACGGCCCTTGACCAGCTCCTGGAGCTGGGCGACGACCGTGTGCTCCCGGGCCAGGAAGTTGTAGGCGTCGACACCCACCAGGGCCTCGATCCGGCGCACGCCGGAGCCGATGGAGGATTCGCCGAGCAGCTTCACCAGGCCGAGCTGGGCGGTGTTGCCGACATGCGTACCGCCGCACAGCTCCTTGGAGAAGTCGCCGATGGTGACCACCCGGACCTGCTCGCCGTACTTCTCGCCGAACTCGGCGATGGCGCCCGCCTTCTTGGCGTCCTCCAGGCTCATGATCTCGGCCTGGACGTCCAGTTCGCGGGAGAGGACCTCGTTGATCCGCTGCTCGACATCGGTGAGGACCGTGCCGGGGACGGCGGCCGGGGAGCCGAAGTCGAAGCGGAACCGGCCCGGGGAGTTCTCCGAACCGGCCTGGGCCGCGGTGGGGCCCAGGGCGTCGCGCAGGGCCTGGTGGGTCAGGTGGGTGGCGCTGTGGGCGCGGGCGATGGCCCGGCGCCGCTTGACGTCGATGGCGGCGTAGGCGGAGGCGCCGACGGTGACCTCGCCGACCTGGACCGAGCCCTTGTGCACGGAGACTCCGGGCACCGGCTGCTGGACGTCGCGGACCTCGATCACGGCGCCGGAGTCGAGCCGGATCCGGCCCTGGTCGGCGAGCTGGCCGCCGCCCTCGGCGTAGAACGGGGTGCGGTCGAGGACGACTTCGACCTCGTCGCCTTCCACGGCGGCCGGCGAGGGCACGCCGTCGACGAGCAGACCGACGACGGTCGACTCGCCCTCCAGGGACCGGTAGCCGGTGAACTCGGTCCGGCCGGTGGTGTCGGCGACCTCGCGGTAGGCGGAGAGGTCGGCGTGGCCGGTCTTCTTGGCCCGGGCGTCGGCCTTGGCGCGGTCCCGCTGCTCCTTCATCAGACGGCGGAAGCCGTCCTCGTCCACGGAGAGGCCCTGTTCGGCGGCCATCTCCAGGGTGAGGTCGATGGGGAAGCCCCAGGTGTCGTGGAGGAGGAACGCCTTGTCGCCGGCGAGGACGGCGGAACCGGCCTCCTTGGCCTCGGTCACGGCACCGTCGAGGACATTGGTGCCGGCGTTGAGGGTCTTGAGGAAGCGGGCTTCCTCGGCAAGGGCGACGGCCTCGATCCGGCTGCGGTCCGTGAGGAGTTCGGGGTACTGCTGCCCCATGGTCCGGATGACCACGTCGACCAGTTCGGCGACGACCGGGCCGCCGGCACCCAGCAGGCGCATATTGCGGATGGCGCGGCGCATGATGCGGCGCAGCACATAGCCGCGGCCCTCGTTGCCGGGGGTGACACCGTCGCCGATGAGCATCACCGAGGTGCGGATGTGGTCGGCGACGACCCGCAGGGAGACGTCGGAGCCGTGCTCGGCGCCGTAGCGGACGCCGGTCAGCTCGGTGGCCTTGTCCATGACGACCCGGAGCGTGTCCGTCTCGTACATGTTCTGTACGCCCTGGAGGATCATGGCGAGGCGTTCGAGACCGAGGCCGGTGTCGATGTTCTTGGAGGGCAGGTCGCCGAGGATCGGGAAGTCCTCCTTGCCCTCGCCCGCGCCGCGCTCGTACTGCATGAAGACCAGGTTCCAGATCTCCACGTACCGCTCGTCGTTGACGGCGGGGCCGCCCTCCTCGCCGAACTCCGGACCGCGGTCGTAGTTGATCTCGGAGCAGGGTCCGCAGGGGCCGGGGACGCCCATCGACCAGAAGTTCGGGCCCATGCCCAGGCGCTGGATCCGCTCGGCGGGGACGCCGATGACATCGCGCCAGATCCGCTCGGCCTCGTCGTCCTCCTTGTAGACGGTGATCCAGAGCTTCTCGGGTTCGAGGCCGTAGCCGCCCTTGTCCCGGGGGCTGGTGAGCAGCTCCCAGGCGTACTTGATGGCGCCTTCCTTGAAGTAGTCCCCGAAGGAGAAGTTGCCGCACATCTGGAAGAACGTGCCGTGCCGGGTGGTCTTGCCGACCTCCTCGATGTCCGGGGTGCGGACGCACTTCTGCACGCTGGTGGCGCGCGGCGCGGGCGGCCGGCTCTCGCCGAGGAAGTACGGCTTGAACGGCACCATGCCCGCGTTGACCAGCAGCAGAGTCGGGTCGTCCGCGATGAGCGACGCGGAGGGCACGACGGTGTGTCCGCGCTCCTCGAAGAAGCTCAGCCAGCGGCGGCGGATCTCAGCCGACTCCATCAGTGGTCCTCATTCCGGTTGTACGTGTTGTACGTAGGGCGGGGGTGGTTCGGGCGGCCGGCGCGGGGGCTCCGGCCACGGGGGTCCCGGTCGCCGGCGGGGCCGCCGAGCGCGGGGCGGATCCGCTGGGCGGGCAGTTCGGTGCCGGGCGGTGCGTTCATGCCCAGTGCCTCCCCCAACTCCTCCTCGCGCTGGATCATTCCGGCGCGGACGTCGAGGGCGAACTCACGCAGCCGGTGCCCCGCGCCGACCGCGCGGTCGGCGGCCTGTGCGGCCAGGCTCTCGGGGGTGAGCTGCTGGATCTTGCGGTTGACCTTGGTGGTGGCCCAGACGCCGGCTGCGGCGCCTGCGGCGAACCAGAAGGTGCGGCGGAACATCGTGCCTCAGCCCTTTCCGCCCCAGCGGCCGCGCCCACCGCGCGCCGGGGGCACCGTACGTCCGACGACCACCGTGCGGGCCGCGCGCCCGCGGCGCCGGCCGCTGTCGTCCCCGGCCTCGCCGGAGGTGCGGCCCATCGCCTTGCGCACGCCGTACCCGAAGGCGGCGACCTTGACCAGCGGGCCGCCGAAGGTGGAGGCGACCGTGGAGGAGAGCGCCGAGGCGTTGGAGGTGACCTCCTGGACGTCCGTGGCGATCGCGTCGACCCGGTCGAGCTGCGTCTGCGCGGAGCGGACGGTCGCGGAGGCGTCGGTGAGCAGCGGCACCGCCCGTTCGGTCACCTCGGTCACGAGCCGGGTGGTCGCCCTGAGCGTCTGGGCCAGCCTCACCAGCACCACGGCGAGGAAGGAGACCAGGATCGCCCAGAAGACGGCCACCAGGATCCCGGCTACCTCTCCACCGGTCACGCTGCACCGCTTCCTGCTCGTCTCGGGGGTCCCCCGGGGACCCGGGGACACGTCCTTCCGAGCCTATCGCGATCCCGGTGGGGCCCCTACCGCATTCCCGGGGCTCCCCCGGTACGCGAAGGCCCGTCGCGGCCCCGCCGGAACGGCAGGGAGCGACGGGCCTTCGGGCGCACGCGGGCACCGGGTGCCCGGGAGACTTCCCGGGCGCGGTGGATCAGCGGGCGTAGTACTCGACGACGAGCTGCTCGTCGCAGATGACCGGGATTTCCTTGCGGTTCGGGTCGCGGTCCAGGCGGAACGCCAGCGCCTTCAGGTTGACCTGGAGGTAGCGCGGGGTCTCGCCGTCGGCGGCGAAGCCACCCTCACGCGCGACCTGGAACAGGGCCTTCTCGCGGGAGCGCTCGCGGACCGTGACGACGTCGTCCGGACGGACGCGGAACGACGGCTTGTCGACCTTGCCGCCGTTGACCTCGATGTGGCCGTGGACGACCATCTGACGGGCCTGGTAGATGGTGCGGGCGATGCCCGAACGCAGCACCAGGGCGTCGAGACGACGCTCCAGCTCGACGACCAGCGCCTCGCCGGTCTTGCCCTCGGCCTTGCGGGCGCGGTCGTAGGCGCGCGCCATCTGCCGCTCGCTGATGTCGTACTGAGCGCGCAGGCGCTGCTTCTCCATCAGACGGACCTTGTAGTCCGAGTTCTGCTTGCGGCCACGGCCGTGCTCGCCCGGCGGGTACGGACGGGCCTCGAAGTACTTGACGGCCTTCGGCGTCAGCGCGATACCGAGCGCACGAGACTTCTTGACCTTGGGACGCGACTGGTTAGGCACGTTCTCCAGACCTCCGATATAGGTTAGGTTAGGCTCACCTTACTCAAGGAGATCGCATGTCTCGCCCTGGGAACACCAAGCGCATCGCGGACAGCACAAAAGACGTCGACCCCGCTGCTGCGGATGTCGAGGCGACGGAGGTCCGATCAGCTCATGGTCAGCCGCGTCCCAGCGGGCTTGAATCCGCCCGGATGCCGTCAGCAGCCGAGCGCACACGAACTCTCGTACAGGGTACATGCTCCGCCGTGCTGCTCGTGACGGGCGTCGAGACCACCCGTTCGGAGCAGCTGATGCCGTCGGTCCGCACCGTCGGCCCCGACGGCGAGATCTTCCTGCTGCTGCCGGCCGACTCCCCCGCGGTACGGGCCGCCGCGCACGCCCAGGACGACGAGCTGGGCGCCGTACTGGAGATCACCGATGTGGCGCCGGTCTCCGTCCCGCACCGGATCCGGGCCCGCGCCTGGGTGACCGGGTGGCTCACCGCCACCCCCGGGGCCGCCGACCCCGGCACCGCGATGCTGCGGCTGGAGGTGGGCGAGCTGCGGGTGGACGATCTCTGGGGCACCGCCCCGGTCGACCCGGACGACTTCGCCCGGGCCGCTCCCGATCCGCTCTCCGGCCACGAGGCGGAGCTGCTCCAGCATCTGCACTCGGCGCACGGCGCCCGGATGCAGGAGCTGTGCGGACTGCTCGGGGAGCGTGCGGCCGCACTGGCCGGCCCCGGCGGCGACGGGCCCGCGCCGCGCGCCGTCCCGCTGGCCCTGGACCGGTTCGGACTGCGGGTGCGGTTCACCGGGAGCCACTGCTTCGACGCCCGCTTCGACTTCCCCGAGCCGGTCCGGGACATCACCGGGCTCCGCCGGGCGATGCACACCCTCTTCGAGGCGGCCGCCCACTGAACCGCGCTCCGCTTCCGTCCGGCGCGGCGGGCGGCCGGGCGGGCCGGGCCGCCGGTCAGTTGCCGCGCAGCCGCTCCCGTACCTTCTCCACCACATCGGCGTACCGCGCCTCCGCGCCGTGCCGGGTCGGTTCGTAGTACCGCTTGCCGTGGAGGGCGTCCGGCGCGTACTGCTGGGCGGCGATGCCGCCGGGGACGTCGTGCGGATAGACATAGCCCTGCGCATGGCCCAGGGACGCCGCCCCCTTGTAGTGGCCGTCCCGCAGATGGGCCGGTACGGAGCCGCCGAGACCGGCGCGCACATCGGCCAGCGCCGCGCCGATCGCCGTCGTCGCGGTGTTCGACTTGGGTGCCAGGGCGAGCGCGATCGTGGCATGGCTCAGGGTGAGCGCGGCCTCGGGGAAACCGATCATCGCCACGGCCTGGGCCGCGGCGACCGCCAGCGGCAGCGCATGGGGGTCGGCCGGGCCGATGTCCTCGCTCGCCGAGATCATCAGCCGCCGGGCGATGAACCGCGGGTCCTCCCCCGCGTCGATCATCCGGGCCAGATAGTGCAGCGCCGCGTCCACGTCCGAGCCCCGGATGGACTTGATCAGCGCGCTCGCGACGTCGTAGTGCTGGTCGCCGTCGCGGTCGTAGACCACCGCGGCCCGGTCGACCGTCTCCTCCACCGTCGCCAGGGTGATCTCCGGCTCGCCCTTGTCGATCGCGGCGCCCGCCGCGGCCTCCAGCGCGGTCAGGGCCCGGCGCGCGTCCCCGCCGGCCACCCTCAGCAGATGGGCCTCGGCGTCCTCCGGCAGCGCCACCGCGCCGCCGAGCCCGCGCTCCTCGGCGAGGGCCCGCCGCAGCAGCCCCCGGAGGTCGTCGTCGGTCAGCGGCTCCAGCGTCAGCAGCAGGGAGCGGGAGAGCAGCGGGGAGATCACCGAGAAGTACGGGTTCTCCGTGGTGGCGGCGATCAGGGTGACCCAGCGGTTCTCCACGGCGGGCAGCAGGGAGTCCTGCTGGGCCTTGGAGAAGCGGTGGATCTCGTCGAGGAAGAGGACGGTCTCCTTGCCGTAGCCGCCGGACGCCCGGCGGGCGCCCTCGATGACCGCCCGGACCTCCTTGACGCCCGCGGTGATCGCCGACAGCTCGACGAACCGCTTCTCGGTCGCCTTGGAGACCACGTACGCCAGAGTCGTCTTCCCGATCCCGGGCGGCCCCCAGAGGATCACGGACGAGGCACCCGCGGGGCCGCCGCCGCTCTCCCCCACCAGACGGCGCAGCGGGGAGCCGGGCCGCAGCAGATGCCGCTGGCCCACGACCTCGTCGAGGGTGCGCGGCCGCATCCGCACGGCGAGGGGTCCGGCGGTCGGGTCCTTTTCGGCGCGGTCTTCGGCGGCGGCGGTAAAGAGATCGGGCTCCACGCGGAAAGCCTAAGCCAGACCACCGACAGCGCCCCCGGACGGCCGGGGGCGCGGGGTGCGGGAGCCCGCCGGGCTCAGCTGGTCCAGAAGTCCCACCAGCGGGTCAGGATCAGCATGCCGATGATCCCGATCCAGAGCACCGGCGGTACCCAGTGGAACTCCAGCAGCCCGCTGCGGAGCCCCTCCGGGACCTTGATGATCCGGTGCCGGACGTTGTGCACGGTGACGTAGCAGAACATCACGATCGTGGCGGCCCAGGCCAGGGAGCACCAGAGACAGAGCGAGTTGATGTTGTACAGCGACTGGTACATCAGCCACATGCAGAAGCCGGCGCCGAAGAGGCAGCCCGCGTTCAGGCCGAGCCAGTACCAGCGCTTGTAGCGGGCGCCCGCGAGCAGTCCGAACCCGATGGCGATCACCATGGAGTAGGTGACCAGGCCCAGCATCGGATTGGGGAAGCCGAAGACGGACGCCTGTTCGCTCTTCATGATGTTGCCGCAGGAGACCACCGGGTTGAGGCTGCATCCCGGGGTGAAGGACGGGTCCTCCAGCAGCTTGAACTTGTCGATCGTGATCACCCACGCGGCGAGCAGCCCCGCCGCGCCCGTGATCACCAGCAGCCAGGCGAGGGAGCGGCTCGCGCCGATCCCGTCCCGGGCACCACCGGTCCCGGTCTGCTCGTCCGCGATCACGTCGTCCACCGCCACAGTCGCCATATCGATATCCCGTTTCCCTCGCTCCGGGCCCGCTCGGGCACGCGACATTGTGCCGTACGGTCCTGTGCGTCCGGCGCCGGGAGGACGGCGGGACCGCCGGACGGCCGGACCGGTCCCCCGTCGCGGGGTTCCGGCCCCGGGGGCCGTGCCGGGACCCGGGGCACAGCCGTCGGGGCCCGGTGGGCGGGGTGGGGACGGATTGCCGCCGGACGGCCCGGACCTGCGGTTCCGCCGGGGCCGGGGCCCGGCCGCACCTGATCCGGAGCGGCGGGCGTGCCAGCGGGCCGGCGGTGCCGGGAGGGCGGTTTCCGGGCCCCGTACGGCGGCCGGAAACCGCTGCCCGCGGTCCGGAACCGGCGTCGTCCGCCGGAATGAACCGGCACCCGCGGTGTTGACGCCGCGGGCGGGGCGGGCCCGGTCCCGGCGGGGGCGCCGGGGCCCGTCACCGTCCGCGGCGCCGGGACCGGGGTACGGCGGTCACCGCCGTATGCCGTACCCGGCGGCGGCCGCGCGGGCGCGTGATCACCCTGCCCCGGCCGCCGACC